>JARKSS010000323.1 GCA_029974175.1 Vicinamibacterales bacterium | reverse complement strand
CGCGGCGGCCGCGGCGGCCGGGCCCTCAACCACCTCGCCGCGCGGCACCGGGACGCCGTGCGCGGCAAGGAGGGCCTGTGCCTGGACTTCGTGAAGCTTCACAGGAAGTCATGCTGTCACGCGAGGCGGTCCTCGTCAAGTCGTTTCACCGCAAAACGCCCCTTCGCGCGCGCCGCGCGCGGCGGCGCGGCACCTCCGGCTTGACAACGAGCCTCTCCCGGCAACTAGAATGCCAACCGGGCACGTCACCGCACTCCTGGAGCACATCGCGATGGCCTCGCGCTCGAAGCCGCTGTCCTCGTCGGTCGTGGAGAAGTTCCTCATCGCTGCGACCGGCCTCGTGCTCGTGCTCTACCTGGTCCTGCACCTGGCCGGGAACCTGCTGCTCTTCCTCGGCCCCGAGCGCTTCAACGGCTACGCCCACGCGCTGGTCTCGAACCCGCTCGTCGTGCCGGCTGAAATCGGCCTGCTGGCCATCTTCCTCGTGCACGTCTACAAGACCGTCGTGATGTGGTGGCGCAACCGGGCCGCCAGGCCGCTGGGGTACTACCGGACGGAGTGGGCCGGCGGGCCGAGCCGCAAGTCGTGGGCCTCGACGACGATGATCTACACCGGCGCTCTGACGGCGGTGTTCGTCGTCCTGCACGTCCGATCGTTCAAGTACGGGACGTACTACCCGGCGGCCGGCTCGGACGTGCGCGACCTGTACCGGCTCGTGATCGAGTTCTTCCAGTCGCCGGTGAACGTGATCTTCTACGAGGCGTGCCTGGTGTTTCTGGGGTTCCACCTGTGGCACGGCTTTGCGAGCGCCTTCGAGTCGCTCGGCGCCGACCGTCCCGGGTTCGCGCCACGGCTGCTGCTCGCCAGCAAGCTCGTGGCCATCGTCATCGCCGGCGGGTTCCTGACGATCCCGCTGTGGGTGTACTTCTTCGGAGGCGCAGTATGACGCCGCCCGCGGCCGGCTCCGCCCCGCCGACCTCGCGCCTGGATGCCCGCGTGCCGGCCGGGCCGATCTCCGCGAAGTGGGACCGGCATCAGTTCGAGCTCAAGCTGGTGAGCCCGGCGAACCGCCGCCGCTTCACGGTGATCGTCGTCGGCACCGGCCTCGCCGGGGGCGCGGCTGCCGCGACGCTCGGCGAGCTCGGGTACAACGTCCTCAACTTCTGCATCCAGGACAGCCCGCGCCGCGCGCACTCGATCGCCGCGCAAGGCGGGATCAACGCCGCGAAGAACTACCAGAACGACGGCGACAGCATCCAGCGGCTGTTCTACGACACCGTCAAGGGGGGCGACTACCGCGCGCGCGAGGCGAACGTCTTCCGCCTGGCGCAGCTGAGCGTCCGGATCATCGACCACTGCGTCGCGCAGGGCGTGCCGTTCGCGCGGGAGTACGGCGGGCTGCTCGACAACCGGTCGTTCGGCGGGGCGCAGGTGTCGCGCACCTTCTACGCCAGGGGGCAGACGGGCCAGCAGCTGCTGCTCGGGGCCTACCAGGCCCTGCTGCGCCAGGTACAGGCCGGAACCGTGCGGATCTTTCCCCGGCGGGAGATGCTCGATCTCGTCGTGGTGGACGGCCGCGCGCGCGGCATCGTGGCGCGCAACCTGATCACCGGGGCCATCGAGCGCTACGCGGCGCACGCGGTCGTGCTGGCCACCGGCGGCTACGGCAACGCCTACTTCCTCTCCACCAACGCCGTCAACTCGAACGCCACCGCGATCTGGCGCGCCTACAAGCGGGGCGCCTTCTTCGCCAACCCCTGCTTCACGCAGATCCACCCGACCTGCATCCCGGTCTCGGGCGAGCACCAGTCGAAGCTCACCCTGATGAGCGAGAGCCTGCGCAACGACGGACGGGTGTGGGTGCCGCGGCAGGCGGGCGACCGCCGCCCGCCTTCCGACATCCCCGAGGCCGAGCGCGACTACTTCCTCGAGCGGCGCTACCCGGCCTTCGGCAACCTCGTGCCGCGCGACGTCGCGTCGCGGGCAGCCAAGCAGGTGTGCGACTAGGGGCGCGGCGTCGGCCCGACGGGCCTGTCGGTCTACCTCGATTTCGCGGACGCGATCGGCCGCCTCGGCGCCTCGGTCATCCGAGAACGGTACGGCAACCTGTTCCAGATGTACGAGCGGATCACCGGCGAGGACCCGTACCGGGTCCCGATGCGGATCTACCCGGCCATCCACTACACGATGGGGGGCCTGTGGGTGGACTACGACCTGATGTCCACCATCCCCGGGCTGTTCGTGCTCGGCGAGGCGAACTTCTCGGACCACGGCGCCAACCGCCTCGGGGCAAGCGCGCTGATGCAGGGGCTGGCCGACGGCTACTTCATCGCGCCGACGACGCTTGCGGGGTACCTCGCCGGCACGCCGCTGCCGAAGGTGGACGTCGAGGCCGGCGAGTTCAACGAGGCGGAACAGGCCGTGACGGCCCGGATCGAACGGCTGCTCGCGGTGAACGGGCGGCGGACGGCCCGATCGTTCCACCGCGAGCTGGGGCGGCTGCTCTGGGACAAGGTGGGGATGGCGCGCAACGAGGCGGGCCTCCGCGAGGCGCTCGGGCGCGTGCCCGCGCTGCGCGAGGAGTTCTGGCAGAACGTGTCGGTGCCGGGCCGCGCCACCGACATCAACCAGGCGCTGGAGTACGCGGGCCGGGTGGCCGACTACCTCGAGTTCGCCGAGCTGCTGGCGCGTGACGCCCTCGAGCGCCGCGAGTCGTGCGGCGGCCACTTCCGGGAGGAATACCAGACCCCGGAGAACGAGGCGCGTCGCGACGACGAGCGCTTCGCCCACGTGGCCGCGTGGGAGTACACGGGGGACGGGCGCGAGCCGATCCGCCACGTCGAGCCGCTCACCTTCGAATACGTGCAGCCCTCGCAGCGGAGCTACAAGTAGTCATGAAGCTGACCCTCCTCGTCTGGCGGCAGGCCGGCCCCGGCGCCCCCGGGAAGATGGTGCCCTACGCGGTCGACGACGTCTCGCCCGACATGTCGTTCCTCGAGGTGCTCGACGTGATCAATGAAAGGCTGATCGCGCGGGGCGAAGAGCCGATCGTCTTCGACTCGGACTGCCGGGAGGGGATCTGCGGCATGTGCGGCCTCGTGGTGAACGGCGTCGCCCACGGCCCCGAGCACGCCACCACGGTCTGCCAGCTCCACATGCGCCACTTCCGCGACGGCGAGACGATCACCGTGGAGCCCTGGCGCGCCCGGGCGTTCCCCCCGCACAAGGACCTGATGGTGGACCGGAGCGCCCTCGACCGGATCATCGCGGCCGGCGGCTACGTCTCGGTGAACGTCGGCGGCGCCCCGGAGGCCAACTCGCTGCCCGTCGCGCGCGAGGTGGCCGAGGCCGCCATGGACTCGGCCGCCTGTATCGGCTGCGGGGCCTGCGTGGCGGCTTGCAAGAACGCTTCCGCCGTGCTCTTCGTCGGGGCCAAGATCCGCCACCTGGCGCTGCTGCCGCAGGGCGAACCCGAGCGGGCGCGCCGCGCGGCGGCGATGGTCGCGCAGATGGACGCCGAGGGCTTCGGCAACTGCTCCAACGAAGGAGAGTGCGAGGCCGTGTGCCCGAAGGAGATCCGGATGCTGAACATCGCCAAGCTGCGGAGCGAGTACGCGCGGGCGCTGTGGCGGGGCGGAAAGTAGGGCACCTCCCCGCACGCCCCGGCCGCCTTCCACAGATTCTGTTGAAAAGCCTGTTGAAAAGCCTCCCCGCCACCCGCGTTTCTGCAACGCCGGCCGGCACTTCCTCCGCTTTGCACCGCGACAGGGCGCGCACGCAGGGCCGTTCTCGAACGGGACCGCCCTCCCGGCCTTCCCTTGCACCCCGGTCCGGCGGGCGATAGAATCCGCCCGCCCCCCGTCGTGTACCTCTTCTCGCCTTTCCGCGGGGATTTCCGCAACGGAGGTCCGATGGCCCACACTCTCACCCACGACGTGCTCATACTCGGGGCGGGGCTCGCGGGCCTGCGGGCAGCCGTCGAGATCTGCTCGCGCCTCGACGGCCGGGTGGACGTCGGCATCGTCTCCAAGGTGCAGCTGATGCGGGCGCACTCGGTGTGCGCGGAGGGCGGGACGGCGGCGGTGCTGCGCGAGGAGGAGGGAGACTCGATCGACCTCCACGCGTGGGACACGGTGAAGGGCTCCGACTTCCTCGCCGACCAGGATGTCGTCCGGCGCTTCGTCGCCGCCATCCCCGAGGAGATCCGGCTCCTCGATCACTGGGGCATCCCGTGGACCCGCGACGAGCACGGGCGCATCGCGCAGCGCCCCTTCGGCGGCCACTCCTTCCCCCGCGCCACGCTTGCCGCCGACAAGACCGGGTTCTTCGAGCTGCAGACGCTGTACGACCAGCTGCTGCGGTACCGGAGCTTCACCCGCTACGACGAGTTCTTCGTCACCGACATCCTCGTCGAGGAGGGCCGCTTTACCGGCCTGCTCGGCATCCACGCCCCGAGCGGCGAGGAGGTGCTGCTGCGGGGCCGTGCGCTGCTCGTCGCGACCGGCGGCGGCGGCACGCTCTACGGCTTCACGACGTACTCCGAGACCGTGACCGGCGACGGGATGGCGATGGCCTACCGCGCCGGCCTGCCGCTCGAGGACATGGAGTTCCTCCAGTTCCACCCGACCGGCCTCGTGCCGAGCGGCATCCTGATGACCGAGGCGTGCCGCGGCGAGGGCGGGTACCTGAAGAACGCCGCCGGCGAGCGGTTCATGCAGCGGTACGCGCCGGGGAAGATGGAGCTGGCGCCGCGCGACGTGGTGTCGCGCGCCGAACAGACCGAGCTGCTCGAGGGACGGGGCCTCGCCGGCCCGGACGGCCTCCCCTGCCTGCACCTCGATCTCACGCACCTCGGGGCCGAGCGGATCAACTCGCGCCTGCCGCTGATTCGCGAGGTCTGCATCAAGTTCGTCGGCATCGACCCGATCGAGAAGCCGATCCCGATCCGGCCCGTCGCCCACTACTCGATGGGCGGCATCGAGACCGACATCAACGGGCGGACGCGCGTGCCGGGCATCTGGGCGGCGGGCGAGGCAGCCGCGGTCTCGCTGCACGGCGCCAACCGGCTCGGCTCGAACTCCACCGGCGAGTGCCTCGTGTGGGGCGGGATCACGGGGGCCGAGATCGCGCGCGCCCTGCCGGCCCTGCCGCCCGCGGCGCAGCCATCCGACCGGC
>JARKSS010000317.1 GCA_029974175.1 Vicinamibacterales bacterium | reverse complement strand
GGAGGCGGCCGCGGCGCACGACACCGAGCGGGCAGCGGCAGTAGTCGCCGAGCGCGAGCGGCTCATGGCGGCGCTCGTGAAACTGGAGCACGAGCTCAAGCCCGTGCGGGCCGTCCTCGCGGACGTCCGGGACCTCGCCCTCGGCCGCGACACTTTCGAGCGCGTGGCCGCGATGCACCGGGCGGCCGAGGAGCTGGTCGCGGCGATCCTGGCCTGCGACCAGGAGACGATGACGGGGCTTCGGGAGGCCGAGTCGCTGCGCCGCCTGACCTCGCAGGCCCTCGAAGCGGGCGAGAGCATGCTCGCCGCCTATCGCCGGGTGGTGGCGCCTCCACCGGGCAGCGCCGGCCTGGTCGATCGCCGGGGCTGATCTCCTACCTGACCCCTTTCCCCTTTGCGAAGCCATACAGCATTGTCGCGACCGGGCGGAAGCCCCGGCCGAAATAGAGATCGAGGGCCGGGCGGTTGTCCCCCGCCACCAGCAGCGTGACCGCGGAACAGCCCAAGGAGAAGGCAGCCGTGCTGGCGGCGGCCAGGAGGCCCCGGGCGATGTTGCGCCGTCGCGCCTCCGGGTCCACCGCGAGCTGCGCGACGTGCGCGACCGAGGGCGCCAGCCTGGTCGTCAGGATCATTCCCAGGAGCTGACCGCGATGGTCCTCGGCCGCGAAGCTTGCCGCCGGCGCGAACTCCCCGCAGGCGACGCCGTGGCGCACCTGCTGCAGCCACGCGGTCCACTCCTCGAGCGTTGCGCGCGGGGCGAAACGCGCTGCCATGGGCGTGCCTGCGTAGGCCCGCGCGAGGAGCCGGGCGGCTTTGTCCGCCTCAACGCCGCCCGCACGGAGAAGGATGCCGGGCGCAGGCTCCGCCGCGGCGGCATCGGGCGACAGCCCGGCGATCTCCTTGCGAAGGTAGAGATGCGGCTGCAGGGAGAAGCCCTGGGCCTCGAGCGCCGGCGCGACGGCGTCCGAACCCGGGTAGAGGAAGCAGGAGAGACGCGAGCATCGTGCGGCGGCGGCGCGGAGGAACACCTCCCTCAGCAGCGCTTCGAGAATGGCCCGGTCACCACCCGCCAGCATGCCGATGTGGAGGCCACCATCGCGCTTCCCGTAGATGGCCCACGCACGCGGGGCGCCCGTGGCGTCGCGCGCCACGAGACCCGAGTCGAGGCCGGCTGTCCGGGCCGCTTCAGCGGCGGAGAACTGAGGCCGCGGATCCCAGGCGAGGCCGCCGATCCACCTGGCGCGCTCGGCCTCGTAGAGGGAAGCCGTTTCGGCTACCGAAGCTTCCTGCCAGCCGGAAATCGTCACGCTGCCGGGAGCGGTCACCGGTCCTCCCGATCGGGATCGGCCACTTTCCCCGACTCGCGCAGCCTGCGCGCCAGCTGGACGCCCCCGGACACCGAGCCGGCCGCGGCGCAGTTCTCCTGGCGCACCTGCTCGTAGACCTCCCGCCTGTGTACCGCAACGTTCGCGGGCGCGACGACGCCGAGGCGCACGCCATCGCGGCCGACACGCAGGACCCGGACCTCGATGCCGTCGCCGATGACGATGGCTTCGTTGCGCTTGCGTGTGAAAACCAGCACGTCACTTCCCGCTTCTGAAGGATGGGCTCGACGGAGAGACGACGAACGGAGAATGCGGAGACATTCTACCTTTCCGTGATCCCGATCCCGCCTGCCCGTTTTTTTCAGAAGCCCGACAGTGGATGCCTCAGAGGATAGAGAGTGTTGACCGGCATGACCTGGAAGCCGACCATCCGCTCAGGGTTGATCACCACCGGGGCCCGCAGATTGGCCGTGATCTGCTCCCCCTGGACGGCGAGCAGCGCGAGCCAGAGCAGCGCATGGGAATCCCGCACCTGGAGCCTTGCGGCGTCGCGCGCCGCCAGCGCACAGCGGTAGCGCGGGAGCACGCGACGGGGGTCGATCGCGAGAAACGACGCCCGGGGGCCATCAACGGCATGAAGGCACTGCAGCGGGTTGAGCGCCAGCGACGTGACCACGACGAAATGGCGGCACTGCTCGAACCCGGGCAGCCCCTCCGGGAAGCTCACCAACGACTTGGCGTCCGGCGTGAAGTTGCCGAAGGGCGTCTGGACCTGCACCGGCCCTTCGGCGACCGGCATGGCGGGTGCGGATGCCTCGGTCATCATTTCAGGTAGTCCAGGAGCGACAGCCTTGCCGTCGAGCCGATCGCCGCCAGCGCGGCGCGGTACAACGTTTCCGAGCTGGCGAGGCCGCTCGCCGCGGTTGCCATGTTCGCGTCCTCGAGCTTCGAGAGCCTGGTCTTGCTGGCCAGGCCGAGGACGTTCAACCGATCCCGCTGGCTCTCGATCATCCGGAAGCTGTTGCCCACCTCGCTCTGGACCTTGGTGGCGGCCTGGAAGACCTCGTCGAGCCCGTCGAGGCCCGCCTGGATCGCCGTGTCGTCGCCGGCGCGAACCGCGGCGGCGAGCGCTTCGAGGATGGCGAACACGTCGTTCCCGCCGGGCGCCACGACATCGCGCGCGTCGAAGGAGACGTAGAGCGATTCGTTGCGGTCGAGATCCACGGCCATCCGGGACCCGTTGCCCTGGTAGGCCGAGATGGTCGCCCCGGTCTTGGCGTAGGGAGGCGTGGTCGAGGCGGTGCCAGAGAACAGGTAGCTGCCGGCCACGCTGACGCGAATGTCCGCGAGTATCGCTTCGGCTACGGCTTCCAGCGCGCCCGCGGCCGCCTCACGCTGCGCGGGGGTGACCACCGAGCCCCGGCCCGACTGCGCTGCGACCTTCGCGTTGGTGAGCTGCATGATGAGGTCGGAGAGGACCGCGTCTGCCGCGCGCAGTCTCGCCTCGGCCGAGTCGGCGGCCTCCGCGTAGCGGTCGATCGCCGCGAGTTCCGCACGCTCGCCGATGGCGCCCGCCGCCGCCGCGGGGTCGTCGCTCGGCCTGTGTACCCGCTTGCCGGACGAAACCTGGCGCTGGTAGACGGCCATCCGCTCGGCCGCGCGCTCGAGGTCCGCCAGGGGCTCGCGATAGCTGCTGTTGAAGGTGATGCGCATGTCACCTCGCCACCATCTGCATCAGCACCTCGAGGGTGCGGTCGATTACGGTGAAGAACTGGGCGTTGGCCTGGTACGCCCGCTGCAGCCGCTGCAAGTTCGCCGCCTCCTCGTCCATCGACACGCCGGACACCTGGTCCCTCAACGTCTCGAGCTGACGCACCGTCGCCAGCCGGTCGGCCTTCGCGTCGGTTGCCGAATCGACTTCCCGGCCCACCCGGTAGACCAGGTTCGCCCAGCAGTCATGAAGGGTGGTCGAGCCGTTCTCGAGCACCCTGGCGTCGCGAAGGGCGGCGATGGCCCGCGCCGTGTTGTTATCCCCGGCGACGGCCTGCGAGGCGGCCGCCACCAGGTCGGGCGACGCGGCAAGCGTCGGGTCTACCGCCATGGAAGCCGCGGCCCCCGGTGCGCCGGACGGCGTGAAGAAGACCCCTCCGGGGTTCCCGGTGAGGTCGAAGCCCGCGCTGTGCAGTGTGTTGACCTCCTGCACGACGGCGGCCGCGAGCGTATCGAGGTGTTGCTGGAACTCGGGCAGGAGGGCCTCGCGCACGTGCATCAGGCCCCCGAGGCGGCCCGCGGTGACCGCCGCGGTCACATCGGCCCCCAGGTTGGTCAACCGCACGTGCCCGTCGCCGTCGAGTGACGCCTCGAGCTCGTACGAGTTCTCGCCGATGACCAGCGCGTGGCCGTCGCTCAGCGTGATGTCGATGGCGCCGTCGCCGCGCTGCACGACCCTGATGTCAACCAGCTTCGCCAGCTCGCCGGCCGTATGCCACAGCTGGTCCGTCATCTGCATCCTGCCGCCCGAACCCGGGGGGTGCGCCCCCAGCCCGGCGTTGAGCTCGGCGATCCGGCTGGCCAGGACGTTGATCTCGTCCACCGTGGACACGACGCCGCTGTACGCGTCGGCACGTGCTTCATCCAGGCGCGCGGCGATGCGCCTGAATGCGTCCGCCAGGGAAGCTCCCTCGGTCAGGACCTCCTGCCGCGCGACGGCGGAGGTGGGCTGGTCGGCCAGGCGGCCGAACGAATCGAAGAAGGCCGACAGGCGCTCGTCTATCGACTGCCCGCCGCCCACGCCGAGCGCCACTTCCACCGTCCCGAGCGCGTCGGCCACCGCTCCCTCGCGCTCGGCAAGCGGGCTCTCCTCGAGCAGCTGCCGCGCGACCAGCAGGTCGCGCGGCGCGCGGATCCCAAGCACCTCCACCCCGCCGCCGGCGTCCCGCCGCCCCGTGGGCGCAACCGCGGCGTAATCGACGACGCGGCGCGAGTACCCCGCCGTGCCCGCGTTCGCGACGTTCTGGCCCACCACCTGGAGGCCAATCGTGATGGCATCGAGCGACCGTGCAGCACCCGACAGGCTGCTCAGCAGATCCCCCATCACGCCCTCGCTTTCACTGTCGGAGAGGCGGCCGCTGATCGTCGTTCGCCGCTCGGCCCGTAGTCGGAGAGCAGCCCACGCCTCGCCAGGGCGGCTTCGGCGCACTCGTTGATGGCCGTGCCAATCCGGCGGCAGGCAGCGAGCGAGCGCTGCACCCGCCTGAGCTGGTCGCCCAGCTCGCGCGATTGGGTGAAGGTGCCGCCGGCGGCTGCCGCGGCGATGGAGGGGGCGAGGCGGCCCAGCTCGATCTCGACCGCGCTGGCCCCGGTCGCGTCACCGGATGCCAGGGCGGCAATCAGCAGGTCGAGCGCATCGGCCAGTTGACGGGTCTGCTCAACGAGCATGTTCCTCTGCGGAACGCTGCGGGGCGAGAGCTGCCCCTTGCGTCACTTCGTTATCAGGTGGTCAATGAGCCGGTCGGCCAGCTTCTGCAGGTCCTTGCCGAGCGTGCCCGCCTCGAGCATCTCGCGGGCGCTCGCCACGCGGTCGGCCCGGGTTTCGGGCGCCTCCTCGGCTGCCTTGAGCGCCTCAGCCATCACCTCGACGTCGGCCGAAAGCTCCACGCGGTCTGCGTTCGCGCCCACCGCCGGCTTTGGCTCGCCGGCCGTCTGCCCACCCGTACGCACAGGTGTGGCGCGGGAGGCAGCGGCTGCTTCCTGGCTCGAGGTGTTCAGATCAATCTTCATCAGATGCTCCTGGCGACCGCACGGAACCACCATCGTAGGAAGAATCGGCAACCTCCCCCGATTTCTTGAGGGGGACCTGCGCGCCGTCCAGCGCCGGCAGGAAACGCTCCGGATCCACCGGCTCGCCCCGCAGCGTCACCTCGAAGTGCAGGTGCGGCCCGGTCGAGCGGCCACTGCTGCCGGCCCGTCCGATCTCCTGCCCCGCTGAGACCACATCGCCCGCCTTGACCGCGAGCGTGGAAAGGTGGGCGTAGCGGGTGCACCAGCCATCCCCGTGCTCCACCACAACCGTGGTCCCGTAGCCCTTCTGGTCTCCGGCCCACACCACCCGCCCCGGCGCCACGCTGGTCACCTGCGATCCGTACGCGGCTCGCAGGTCCACCCCCCGGTGGAAGCGCGGCTGGCCGGTGAAGGGATCCATCCGCCACCCGAAGGCCGAAGTGCTGACCGTCGTGGCGAGCGGCAGCGCGCCCGACTCGAGCGTCGCCGCGGGCCCGGTGGCTGCTGCGATCGGAGCCGCCGCCTTGGACCTGTAATACCCCGTGTCAGCGACAGCCCCGGATCGGAGGGCGTCGACGCGACCGCCGAAGCGGGAGAGACCCGCCGGCAAGGCGGTCGCCGCGGAGGTTCCCGCGTTCTCGTCACCGTTTGCCGCGCCGAGCGCCTTGGCGAGGGTCTCGGCCAGGCCGATCCCGCCTTGGTACGCAAGCACGCGGCTCACTTCCTCGTCGATCGTGTCCATCAGGGGGGCCATCGCCGGATCCCGGTCCTCGTCGCCGGCCATCGCCTGGCGCATCTGCCGCAGCATCTGCAGCATGAACAGCGCCTCGAACTCCCGCGCAACCTTCGCGATCCGGGAGTCCGGACGGCTTTGGGCCCCGTCCGGGGAAACCGATGCGGCATCACGGTGCGACGTGATGGAGGAGAACATCAGATGATGACGATCTCGGCGCGGAGGGCCCCGGCCGCCTTCAGCGCCTGAACGATGGCAATGATGTCCCTGGGCGTCGCCCCGAGCGTGTTGAGCGCGTTCACGACGTCGTCGAGCGTGGAACCTTCACCCAGCGCGACGAGCGGCGCGTTGCCCTCCTTGACGTCGACGCGCTCCTCGGGCAGGACGAGGGTTTCGCCGGTCCTCGAGAAGGGCGAGGGCTGGGAGGCGGCGTACCTGGTGCTGATCTTCACCGAGAGGTTGCCGTGGGCCACCGCCGCCGGCGCCACGCGCACCGCGGAACCCATCACGACCGTACCCGTTCGCTCGTTGATGACGACCCGGGCGGGCGCGTCCACGTCGATCGGCACCTGCTCGATGCGCGCCATCAGCTCGGGAACCTGCGCGGCCGACCCACCCGGAACCTTCACCTCCACGGTCGCGGCATCCACGGCGCGTGCCGCGCCTACTCCCAGCTCTGTGTTCAAGGCCTCGGCGAGCCGCTTGGCCGTCGCGAAGTCGGGCTGATCGAGCGCGAGGGCGATGGCATCGCCCGCCGGCAGCTTCGTGCGGGGGGGCACCTGGATGATACCGCCTGCCGGCACGCGTCCCACGGTGAGGTGGTTCACCTGGACGCTGCTCCCGCCCCGGCCGCCGCCAAATCCACCGATCGAGAGCGGGCCCTGTGCGATGGCGACGATTTCGCCGTCCGGGCCGCGCAGAGGCGTTGCCAGCAGGGTGCCACCCTGCAGGCTGCGCGCGTCGCCCACCGAGGAAGCCGTCACATCCACGCGGGCGCCAGCCCTGGCAAAGGGCGGGACCTCCGCCGTGACGAGCACCGCAGCGACGTTCTCGATCTTGACCTCGTCGGCCGGTACCCTGACGCCGAACTTCTCGAGCATGTTCGCCAGCGTCTGGGCCGAGAAGATCGTCTGCCGGCGGTCGCCGGTCTTGTTCAGGCCGGCCACCAGGCCGTAGCCGACCAGCGGGACGGGCTGCACGCCGTCGAGCCGGGCAACGTCCTTGACGCGCACCGCGCCAGATGGCGCGGGCGCCTGCGCGGCTGCCGGGGAGACAAAGGCCGCCGCCCAGGCCACTGCCAGGGGGAGGACCATGCAGCGCGTTCGTCGGCGAAGCGCGTGGCTGTGCATGTCAGAACACCTTGTTGAGGATCCGGATCAGCCAGCCCGGCTTCAGGTTGTCCTTCATC
>JARKSS010000304.1 GCA_029974175.1 Vicinamibacterales bacterium | reverse complement strand
CTGGTGGACCGCTGGGGCGCCCTTGGGGCCGACGAGGCGATGTTCGACCTGCTGAAGGAGGTGGCGCACCTGTGAGCGTTCCCTCCAGCGATCGGGCGCTCGCCGACCGGATCGAGCGCGCGCTCCGGATGGTGACCGTGCCGTTCCCGCACCTCGCGGGGCTGGTCGCCTCGGCGCGGGTGACGATCGACGAGCGGGTGCCGACCGTCGGGGTCTTCGCCTCGGGCCGCCTGTCGGCGAACCCGGCGTTCGTGCGCGGCCTGAAGGAAAACGAGCTGGTGTTCGTTCTCGCCCACGAGATGCTGCACCTCGCCCTCCGCACGCACGACCGCGCGAGGGGCGCCGACCGGCTCGAGTTCAACTACGCTCACGACTACATCATCAACGACATTTTGCGGACCGAGCTGGGGGTGCCGGTGGCGGCTGGAGGCCTCGACATGCCCGGCGCCCGCGACCGCTCGGCCGAGGAGATCGTCCTCGAGATGCGGCGGAACCAGCACGGGCAGTCGAAAACCCGTGTCTGGCAGGGCGAGGCCACGACGGCCGGGCGGGTCTTCGGGTCCGGGGGCCGAGGCGCCGGCACGCTGGAGGCCGGCGACGTGCTCGACGCTGCAGACGAGACCGACCTCTACCCCGAAGAGGCTGCCGAAAGCCGGGAGCGTACCGAGCAGTTGAAGGAGATGGCGGCCAAGGCGCTCGGCCTCGCGCGCGCAATGGGGCTGGCGCGCGGCCTGCGGGGCACCGACGCGGGGGCGGCAAGCCAGACGGTGCTGGCGCTGCGGGGGATCTACCGGACCCCCTGGAAGCTGGCGGTGCAGCGATGGATCGAGTCGGTGGCGCCCGGCGATCGCACCTTCAGCCGGCCCTCGCGCCGCGAGGTCTCCCAGCCGGACGGGGTCTTGCCGGGGCGCCGCCGCGAAGGCTGGATCCTGAACATCGTGCTCGACACGAGCGGGTCGATGACCGACGAGATCCCGCGCGCCCTCGGCACGCTGGGCGAGTTCTGCGATGCCGCGGGGGTGGACCAGGTGCGCCTGGTGCAATGCGACGCCGCCGTCACCCGAGACGAGCTGCTCGCGCCGTACGAGCTGGCCGAGCGGCGGATCGAGGGCTACGGCGGGAGCGACCTGTCGCCGGCGCTGCGGCACCTCGCCGACGACCAGCACGTGCGCGCCGTCGTGGCGATCACCGACGGCGAGATCGCGTACCCGGCCGAGGCGATGCCGTACGAGCTGCTGTGGCTCGTGCCGCCCGGCGTGAGGCCCTTCCGTCCCCCGTACGGGACGGTGGTTGTTATGCCGCAGGCCTAGCAGGTGGCCGAATGAAAGCCATCCAGGAACTCGTCGCCTATTTCGAACGGCGGGGGCGGCTGACGCCGGTCCAGGTGCTGAAGCTCCTCGACCAGGGGCTGCTGGCCGGCGACGCGCCGCCGAACATGCTCGACCTGTGCGATCAGATTGGCGCCACCTACTACTTCAGGCTGACGGGCCAGGTGGCGGGGATGGTATGGGGCACCGACATCTACACGGGCGATTCCTCGCTCGCGGCGGCCGCGGTGCACGCGGGCGTCGTGAAGGACGGTGAAGCCGCGGTCGTCAAGGTGACGGTCGAGCGGCCGCTCTCGCGGTACCAGGGTTCGTCCCGCAACGGCGTGACGAGCCACGACTTCGGCCCTTACGGCACCGC
>JARKSS010000302.1 GCA_029974175.1 Vicinamibacterales bacterium | reverse complement strand
ACCGAGTGCTTCTCCATGTACTCGGACATGTCGAAGCGGATCAGGGCCGCATCGCTGCCGAACAGGAAGGCGGCCAGCGCCCGCGCCAGCTCGGTCTTCCCCACCCCGGTGGGGCCGAGGAAGATGAAGCTGCCGACCGGGCGGTTGGGGTTCTTCAGCCCCGCCCGCGACCGGCGGATTGCGCGCGCGAGGGCCGAGATGGCCTTCTCCTGGCTGATCACCCGGCGGTGCAGCTGCTCCTCCATCCGGAGCAGCTTGTCACCCTCGTCCTGCGTGATCGAGGCGAGGGGAACGCCCGTCCACTTCGAGACGACCTCGTCGATCTCCTGCTTGCCGACCACGACGCGGCGGGCGGTCGAGTCCACGTCGAACCGCTCGCGGACGAACTGCAGGTTCCCGCGCGCGGTCGCCTCCTGCTCGCGGTAGAACTGGGCGCGCTCGAAGTCGCGGCGCGAGATGGCGCTCTCCATCTGCTCGACGGCCACCCGGATGCTCCGGTTGATCTCGCCGAGCTCCTCGCTGTACCCCGCGGCGCGGAGCTTCGCCCGCGCGCCGGCTTCGTCGAGCAGGTCGATCGCCTTGTCGGGCAGGAAGCGGTCGGTGATGTACCGGCTCGACTGGTAGACGGCCGCCTCGATCGCCTCCCGCGTGTACTCGACGTGGTGGAACAGCTCGTAGCGGTCCTTGATGCCGAGCAGGACCTCGATCGTCTCGATCTCCGAGGGAGCGTCCACCTTGATGGCCTGGAAGCGCCGCTCGAGCGCCCGGTCCTTCTCGATGTGCTTGCGGTACTCGGCCGGCGTCGTGGCGCCGATGCAGCGGATCTCGCCGCGCGCCAGCGCCGGCTTGAGGATGTTGGCCGCGTCGAGCGATCCCTCGGCCGAGCCGGCGCCCACCAGCGTGTGGAGCTCGTCGATGAACACGATGATGTTCGGGTTGTCGACGATCTCCTTCATGATCGCCTTGAGGCGCTCCTCGAACTGCCCCCGGTACTTCGTCCCCGCGACGATCAGCGAGATGTCCAGGGCGAGGATCCGCTTGTCGGCCAGGAAGTGCGGCACGTCGCCGAAGACGATCTTCTGCGCGAGCCCTTCCACGATGGCCGTCTTGCCGACACCCGACTCCCCGATCAGCACGGCGTTGTTCTTCGTGCGCCGGCACAGCACCTGCTGCACCCGCTCCACCTCGTGCTCGCGGCCGACGAGCGGGTCGAGCTGGTTCCTGATGGCGGCCTCGGTGAGGTCGCGGCTGAACTCGGCCAGCAGCGGCGTCTCCTTCACCCGCGTCAGGGTGCTCTTCTCGTTGAGCAGCTGCACCACGTCCTCGCGCACGGTGTTCAGCCGCATCCCCCGCTCGGCGAGGATGCTGGCCGCCACCGACCGGTCTTCCCGGAGGATGCCGAGCAGCAGGTGCTCGGTCCCGATGTAGTTGTGCATCAGGCGATCGGCTTCCTCCGCCGCGAACTGCAGGACCCGCTTGGTCTCGGCGCTGAACGGGATCTCGACCGAGGTGGACACCTTCTCGCGGAAGACGGTGCGCCCCTCGATTTCCTTCCGGATCCCCTCGAGGGAGAGGTGGGAACGGGCGAACAGCCGGCTGGTCAGACCCTTGCCTTCACGGATCAGTCCGAGCAGGAGGTGCTCGGTCTCGATCGAGACGCTGCCGAGCTGGCTCGCTTCGTAACGGGCGAAGAAGAGGACCCGTCGGGCCCTCTCAGTGTAGCGTTCGAACATCCGGCTACCTGCTGCCTTGGGGTTGCGGGTTGTCGGGGTGGAGTCTGTCCCTGATTATAGCAACGTCGCGCGGCTCCCCCGCAACACGCCGACCCGTGCGAGTCCTCATCCACAAGGAATGCCAGAAGAGGGCTCAGGGCTCCAGGCTCAGGGCTCATGGAGACGGCCGTCCTCCAATCGGAGGACACGGTCGCAGATGGCGGCCAGGCGCAGGTTGTGAGTGGCGATCACGGCGGTCAGCCCCTGCTCGCGGTGCATCTCCCGGAGCAGGCTGTGCAGCGCGTCGGCCGTGTGCTCGTCGAGATCGCCGGTGGGCTCGTCGGCCAGCAGCAGCGAGGGAGGCATGACCAGGGCCCGGGCGATCGCCACCCGCTGTTGCTCGCCCCCGGACAGCGTGCCGGGGCGGTGGGTGAGCCGGTCACCGAGGCCGACGCGCTCGAGCAGCGCCGCGGCCCGCGGGTAGGCCTCGGCCACCGGGACCCGCGCGATCCGCAGCGGCATCGCGGCGTTCTCGAGGGCGCTGAACTCGGGCAGCAGGTGGTGGAACTGGAAGACGAACCCCACGTTGCGGTTGCGGAACGCCACCACGTCGGCGTCGGCCATCGCGCCGAGGTCGGCGTCGCCGATGCGGATGGTCCCCGCGTCGAAGCGGTCGAGGCCGCCGAGGACGTGCAGCAGCGTGCTCTTGCCCACGCCCGACGCCCCGACGATGGCGACCATCTCGCCGCGCGGCACCTCGAGGTGGAGCCCCCGCAGCACCTGCAGATCCCCGGTCGCCGACCGGTAGCGCTTGTCGAGCCCCCGCACCTCGATGAACGGCATCGCGCCCCCGTCCCCCCTCTCCACGGCCGCCCTATCCATAGCGCAGCGCCTCGGCCGGGTCGAGCTTCGAGGCCTGCCGCGAGGGGTAGATCGTCGCGACGAAACAGATGAGGACGGCCGAGACGACCACCAGCGCGAAGTCCCACCACAGCACGACGAACGGCACGTACGAGACCTGGTAGACGTCCATCGGGATCCGGATCAGCTTGTAGCGGTCGAGGATGAACGACACGCCGTAGCCCGCCGCCGCCCCCACCGCGGTCCCGACCAGCCCGATGACCAGGCCCTGGGCCATGAAGATCGCCATCAGGCTCCGGCCCGACGCCCCCATGGTCTTGAGGATGGCGATGTCGCGGTGCTTTTCCATCACCAGCAGGATGAGCGACGCCACGATGTTGAGCGCCGCCACCATCACGATCAGGCCGATGGTGATGGAGATGGCCATCTTCTCGAGCCAGAGCGCCGAGAAGAGCGAGCGGTTCATCGAGGTCCAGTCCTCGGTGACGTAGCGGCTCGCATGCTGCCGCGCAATCTCATCGCCCACCTCGGGCGCCCGGTAGATGTCGTCCACGCGCAGCTCGATCAGCTCGGGATGGTCGCGGCCCGTGAGCCGCTGCGCCACGCTCAGCGAGACGAAGCCGTACGCCGAGTCGAACTCGAAGAGCCCCAGCGAGAAGGTGCCGACGACCTGGAGCCGCCGCGTCCGCGGCATCATCCCCATGAAGGGTGTCAGCGTCCCCTCCGGCGTCAGCACCTGGACGAAGTCGCCGGCCCCCACTCCCAGCTTCTTCGCGAGGTCCACGCCGAGCAGCACGCCGGGCACCCGGTCCCCGTCGGTGTGCTGCAGGGCGGCCAGGCTGCCCGAGCGCATCGACCGGCCGATGTCGGTGACGGTCCGTTCGAGCTCGGGGTCGATGCCCTTGATCGTCACGAAGGCCTGCGCCTGCTCGGTGGTCATCAGCGCCTGGCCGAGGACCGCGGGCGCGGCACCGGTCACGTGCGGCACCTTCAGCAGGCGCTCGACATCGGCCCGGTAGTCGCGGATGCCGCCGCCGACGCCGAAGACGTACACGTGGGCCGTGGACCCGAGGATGCGATCGCGCAGCTCCCGCTGCAGCCCCGTCATCAGGGCCAGCGCGATCACCAGCGCCATCACGCCGACGATCACGCCGAGCGTCGAGATCGCGGAGATGACCGAGATGAAGGCCTGCTTCCGGCGGGCCAGGAGGTAGCGCAGGGCGATCTGCAGCTCGAAGGGGTACTGCATCTCTGGGCTCGGGTGGCGGCTGCCAGCTACTCCTTTCGCGGCCGCATCAGCGGGAACAGGATCACGTCGCGGATCGAGCGGCTGTCGGTGAGCACCATCACCAGCCGGTCCACGCCAATCCCCTCGCCGCCCGCGGGGGGCATGCCGTGCTCGAGGGCCAGGATGTAGTCCTCGTCCATCTGGTGGGCTTCCTCGTCGCCGCCCTCGCGCTGGCGCAACTGCTGCTCGAACCGCCGCCGCTGCTCGGCCGGGTCGTTCAGCTCGCTGAAGGCGTTGGCCAGCTCGAAGCCACCCGCGTACAGCTCGAACCGCTCCACCGTGTCGGGATCGTCAGGCCGCTGCTTCGAGAGGGGCGAGACCTCGGTCGGGAAGTCGTAGACGAACGTCGGCTGGATGAGCTGCGGCTCCCAGAGCGCCTCGAAAATCTCCGCGGTGATCTTGCCCGGGCCCATCGCCGGCTCGATCGGCACGCCAAGCGCCCGCGCGAGCGCGCGCGCCGCTTTGAGGTCGCGGCACTCGCGTTCCTCGACGGGGCGGCCCAGCCGGCGCGACGCTTCCTCGCACACCGCCGGGCGCATCGCCAGCCGCCGGTACGGCGGCCGGAACGAGAGGCGGTGGCCGCAGAAGCCGACCTCCTCGCCGCCGGTCACCTTCACGGCGACCTCGGAGAGCATCTGCTCGGTCATGTCCATCAGCTCGAGGTAGTTGCTGTAGGACTGGTAGAACTCGAGCATCGTGAACTCGGGGTTGTGCTGCGTGGAAATCCCCTCGTTCCGGAAGTTGCGGTTGATCTCGTAGACGCGCTCGAGACCGCCGACCAGCAACCGCTTCAAGTACAGCTCCGGCGCGATGCGCAGGTACAGCTTCATGTCGAGCGCGAAGTGGTGCGTGACGAAGGGGCGCGCCAACGCCCCGCCCGCGAGCACCTGCATCATCGGGGTCTCGACCTCGAGGTACCCGCGGGCGTCGAGGAACGCGCGCAGGGCCGCCAGCGTCGCGCTGCGCGCCTCGAAGACGCGCCGCGAGTCGGGGTTGACGATCAGGTCGAGGTAGCGCTGGCGGTAGCGGATCTCGATGTCCTGCAGGCCGTGCCACTTCTCCGGGAGCGGGACGAGGCACTTGGCCAGGAAGGTGAGGCTCGAACCCCACAGCGTGAACTCGTCGGTCCGCGTGCGGAACAGCCGCCCCGAGGCGCCGACGAAGTCGCCGAGGTCGAGCAGCCGCGCCACCTGGAAGTCGCGCTCGGGCAGCGAGTCCTGCCGCAGGTACACCTGCAGGCGCGACCGCCCGTCCGAGATGACGAGGAAGATTGCCTTCCCGAAGCTGCGAATCGCGAGGATGCGACCGGCGGTCGTCGCCTCGATCCGCTCCAACTCGAGTTCGTCGCGCGAGCGCGCGCCGAAGGTCCCCACCAGCTCGTCCACCGTGTGAGTACGAGCGAACTCGTGCGGGTAGAGATCGACGCCGAGGCGCGCGAGCGCCTCCATGTTCGCGCGGCGCTGGGCCAGCAGTTCTGGTTCTTGCGGCATTCAGGTCAGCACGGGAGCAACGGGGATCAGCCTTCGGGGGTCGCCTTGAGACGCCGGTAAATCGCGTCCAGGACGCCGTTGACGAACCGGCCCGACTCGGGCCCCCCGTAGAGGGCCGCGATGTCCACCGCCTCGTCGATCACGACCGCGCCCGGGACCTCCGGCAGTTGCAGCAGCTGGAAGACCGCGAGCCGCAGCACCAGGCGATCGACCACGGCCATGCGCGACAACCGCCAGTGCTCGGCGCTCTCCTCGATGAGCGGGTCGATCCGGGCCAGGTTCGCGATCGTTCCTTCGACCAGCGCGGCGGCAAAGGCGGGCGATTCGGCCGG
>JARKSS010000283.1 GCA_029974175.1 Vicinamibacterales bacterium | reverse complement strand
GCTCGGGCCCCGCGGCCTCGCGCAGCCCGGTCCCCGAGTGGCAGCAATCGAGGATCACCGCCAGGTGTGCGCCGGACGACAGCCCCCGCGCCACCCGCCCCAGGTCGTCGTCGGTCAGTGGGTCCGACCAGTCAAGGTCATAAGGGCAGAGCACCTCGTCGAGCTGGTCGCTGGTCTCGTCGCCGTCCAGGTCGGGCACCTGCGAGCCGTGACCCGAGTAGTGGAAGACGAGGATGTCGCCATCGGCGGTTCGGACGGCCAGGTCGGCGAGCGCGCGCCGGATGGCGGCGGTCGTCGCCTCCGCGTCGCGCAGCATGGTGATCGCCGCGGGCCGGAAGCCGAAGCGGTCGCGCAGCAAGGCTTCCATCTGGCGGATGTCGTTGATGCAGCCGCGGAGGCGGTGGGCCGGATTGGGGTACCGGTTGATTCCCACGAGCAGCGCCCTGCGTGCCATGGCGAGCCCTCCCGGCGGCGCGTGCGCCGGCAGAACCGGGCCAGCGCACGTCAGCCGCCACCGGCAGCATCGTCGCGGACGGCCGGCGGACCAATCAAGGGAGGGACGGACGGTTTGCGTGCAAGAACGCGACGGCCGCGCTGTCCAGCGGCCTGCTAGCGATCGCTCCCCTGGAGGAACGTCTCAACCAGGGTGTGCCACTGCTCGTCGGTGAGCAGCGACGGACCGGGCGCAATCAGCTCGCCGCCATCCGCCGCCGTCAGGCCCAGCTGATCCTCGATGAAGTGCGAGAAGCGCAAGGCCTCGGCCGAGAACCACTGGCGGGCCGCATCCCCAGTGGCCATCCGCCTGTAGCCGTCGTCCTCCGGCTGAAGGGCATACAGCCAGCCGCGGGCGTAGGGGTCGCGGTGCAGCCGCGCAGGGTGGCGCGAAACGCCGCGGTTCACGGCCACGACGCGGCCCGACACCGGAGCGGGAAGCAGCGCCTGACGACGGCCGGCATGGATGATGGCGATCGGCTCGCCCGCGCGGAACAGCTGTCCGACCTGCGGCAGCGACACCGACGTGATGCGTGACAGGAGGTGCTGGGCGAGATCGTCCAGCCCCACCCGGAGGCGCCCGCCGCCGAGTGCCTGCAGCCACGCGTGGCCGGGCGCGTAGAAGACACCCGGCCGCCACAGCAGGCCACCGACACGGGTCAGCCCCATCGCACGGCGCTTCAGGCGGCCGGCGGCGCGAGCCACGGCAAGGCCCGCGAGAAACACCACCGTCAGCGCGGCCAGCACGATCAGCAGCAGTGCGAAGCGTGCCGCCAGGAACGCGACGAACACCGCGGCGCCGCGAACGAACTCCAGGATGGCGTGCATGACCTTCTCCGTTTCGCTCTTCCCGCCCCGGCCTACTCGGGCCGGTGGCACATCGTGCAGTCGTCGAAGCCGCGCGCGCTTTGGCCGTCGTGGCACGCGCCGCAGGACTCTCCCTTCACCATCCGATCGTGGGTGATGGGCGGCCGCCTGGCCTTCCTTCTGTTCGCCCCGAGGATCGGCGCCAGCCTGGGATGACAGGTGGTGCAGTCGGCCCTCGGCTGCATCCCCACGTGCGACGCGTGGCTGAAGACCACCTTCCCGGGACTGTCGCCGGTCTGCGGCAGCGCCAGGTCGACGGGGAGCCTCAGCCCCTGCGCGCCGGCCAGGCCACCGGCCAGGAGGAGCGCCGCCACCACAAGCATACGCCTCTGCCTACGCATCCGATCCCCCCTCGAAGCGCTCGTCCTCGGTGAGCAGGTAGCGCCGCGCCACTTGTTCCCAGTGCTCGGGCGACAGCGCGCGCGCCATCCCGTCCACCGGCACGCCGCCGTCCTGGCAGACGAGGCCGAGTTCCGCGCCGGCGGCTTCCGCGCTCAGCTGCTCCCACACCGTCTCCATCCACCGCCGCGCCAGCTCGCCGCTCATCAGCGCCTTCAGCTGCGCGGTCATCTGCGGGTCCCGCACCTTCAGCAGCCAGCCGCGGCCGTAGGGTGACCGCTTCACCGTGTCCGGATCGGAGGCCGCCTCGCGGTTGACCTCGATCACCGTGCCGCCGACGGGTGCAAGCACTGCGACCGAGCGTTCGCCCGACACGAGCGAGAACGCCGGGCGGCTCTGCGCCAGCTCGGTGCCGGGGGCCGGCAGGCGCAGGTGGTCGATCGGCCCGACCAGGCGCTGGGCGAAGTCGTTCAGGCCAATCACCACCGTGTCGCCCTCCGCGCGCGCCCAGGCATGCCCGGGGTGATGCAGGAGGTCACCCGGCAGGCGGAAGTACCCCGCCAGCCGGTCGTCCCAGCCGGGCGCCTCGTCGCGGGCCGGCGCGGCCGCCGCAACCGGCGCCTTCGGTGTCGCAAATCGCCAGAAGAGGACGAACAGCGGCAGGTACGCCACCGCCAGCAGGTATTCGATCCCCTTGAGGTAGTAGATCGTCAGCAGGTCGTGTCCCATGGTCCGTGTGCACTCCGTGCGCGCGGCCTAATGCGCCGGCGGAAACGCCGGGTCGTCGGCAAGCACCGGCATCCGGTTAACGATCCAGCGGAACGTCATCACCCCGATGGTGATGATCGTGACCGAGATGAGGATTTCCGTCGCGCTCGGCACGTAGCGCTCGGGCGAGTTCCAGTTGAAGGTGATGACCGACAGGTTCAGCCGGTTCACCACGATCCCAATCACCGTCCAGCCGGCCACCCACCGGGCCAGCCTCGCGCGCCGCTGCCGTGACGCCAGCCCGAACAGGACGGCCGGGACGAGAACGAACCCGATCAGCTCGAACAGGAACCAGTAGCCGTAGCCGGTGTTCAACAGGTCGAAGCGCCCGCTGTCCACCAGCCCCTGGAGCCGCAGGAAGAAGTAGGCGAAGAGCACCAGCGCCCCGGCCCTGGCCAGACCGAGCGTGATGCGATCGAGGCGCTCGTGCGAGCCGGGCGCCACCCGGCCGGCGAACGCCCGGTGCGACAGCGCGCTCTCGACGATCACCATCGCGATCCCGGCGGCGATGGCGGACACGAAGAAGAAGATCGGCACGAACCCCGAGTACCAGAGCGGATGCACGCGGTGCGGCATCATCAGGAAGAGGGCGCCGAGCGACGACTGGTGCAGCGTCGAGAGGCACAGGCCCAGGATGGTCAGCGCGAGCGTGAGCTTCAGCGCCCACGCGCGCAGCTTCCGCAGGCCGAGCCACTCGAAGGCGGCCGGGCTGAACTCGAGCGCGAGCACCGTCAGGTACAGCGCCACGCACCAGCCCACCTCGAACATCACCGAGCCGGTGCCGAACGAGTAGACCATCGGGACCGGCAGGTTCCACGGCCGGCCAAGATCGGCCGTCAGGCCGATGACGACGAACAGGTAGCCGAGGAAGCCCGTGAGGATCGCGGGGCGGACGATCGGCTGGTAGTCGCGCAGGCCGAGCACGTGCACCAGCGTCGCGATGGTGAAGCCGCCGGCGGCCAACGCCACGCCGCTCATCACGTCGAGGCCAATCCAGAGTCCCCAGGGATTGGCCTGCGTCAGGTTGCTCACGGCGCCGATGCCGTAGACGAAGCGGTAGACGACGGCGGGGATGCCGGGAACCAGGATCAGGGCCACCAGCAGGTTGCCGGACGTCACCAGCGAACGCAGATACGCACCGAGGGGCATGCCGAGGAACACCTTCTCGGTGACCCACCCGCGGGGCCCGAGGCGATCGAAGGTGGTGTCAGTCATGGCTGGCCTCCTCGCCACCCTGCCGGGAAGCCTGCCTGTGACCCGCCCCCGCGCCGGATCGGGACTGCGCCGCAGCGGCGCGCGACCGCTGGGTCCAGGTGTAGAGCCCCATCAGCAGCGGCGGCCAGAGTGTCAGCACCACGGGCACGGCCGCCAGCGCGGTGCGCGTCAGCTCGGGGGGCGAAGTGGTTCCGAGGTCGGTGCGGAAGCCCATCCGATCGAACGGCACGTCGCTGATGTAGAGCCAGTTCGTCCCGCCCGCCTCGTGCTCGCCGTAGATGTGGCGGACGTAGGTGCCGGGGTTCTGGTAAATGCGCGTCCGCGCCTCCTCGAGCAGCTCGCCGCGCCGGCCGAACTGCAGCGCGCCGGTGGGGCAGACCGACGTGCAGGCGGGCGGCAGCCCCTGCGCCTGCCGCTCGGCGCAGAACGAGCACTTGCGCACGAAGGGCGACGCCTTCTCGAACTCGAACTTCGGCACGTCGAACTGGCACGCCACCATGCAGTAGCGGCACCCGAGGCAGCGGTCAGGGTGGTAGACCACCGGGCCGGCCGCGGTCTTCTCGAGCGCCTTGGCCAGGCAGGCCGAGGCGCAGGCGGGATCCGCGCAGTGCATGCACTGCGTCTTCACGAAGCGGTAGCCCTCTTCCGCCTTCGGGTGGGCATAGCGATTGACGACGGTGTATGCGCCGACGCCGGTCTGGCGCCGCGCTTCGAACACCGCCTCGTCGCCGGGGGCCACCGGCCCGGGCAGGCCGTTCGCCTCGGCGCAGGCGGCCTCGCAACCGCGGCACCCGATGCACCGCGTGGCGTCCACGAGCACGGCAGGGGCCTGGCTGACCGCCAGCGAGGCTGCCTCAGCCTTCGCCGGCTGCCCGGCAATTCCGGCCGCACCGGCCACGCCGGCGATCTTGAAGAACGTTCTCCGACTCACGTCCATGGGTCTCTCCCGACAGTCGGCTCACCGGAGGTGAGCGGCCAGCGAGGACAAGGGCAGGATGCAGATCCCGAGCAGCGCCAGGGCAAGGGCGACCATCACGGCTTGCCTCCCTTCGCTGGTTCCAGGGGCGGGATGACCCCGCAGTCGCGCGGGGGCCCCTCCTTCAGCCGCTCCGACAGCTCGCGGAAGAGGGGGCAATTCTGGAAATCACCCCCCAGGCACGGGTTGGCGGACGCGAGCCGGTCGAGCGGCACCATCTTCTTGACCGGGTACGCCGCGCAGAACAGCATCACGACTTCTTTGAGATGTGGGCAGGACATCGGTATCAGGTCTCACCTCCATAGGGGCAAGCGTGATGCCATCGTCGATGGCCCTCGCCTAACGCTTGTGAAATCAATCACTTAGGCAACGTTCGGACTTGCGAGGCCCGATTTGAAGCGCGCGGATCTGTTGAAATCGTCCACACCGCGCGACGCTGTAACGCGCATTCCGAACGCCGGATCGGTTGTTTTGCTGGGAAATTGCGGGAAACGGGCGGAGTGTTGAAAACGGCAGCGGCCTGTTGCGAGATTCAACAGGTCGCTGCCGTCGCAGGGCGAACCGGGTCAGGCCCCCGGAGAACGGCTTCCCGTGAAGGGCGCGTCGTTCGGGCGGCCGGTCAGGTGGTCAGGTGCTCCTCGGGCTCCGGCTCGCCGTCCTTGCGCAGCTGGTACTTCTTCATCTTGTTGTACAGCGTGGCGCGGTCGATGCCGAGCGTGCGCGCGGCCTGGCTGATGTTGCCGCCGCAGTCGGCCAGCACCAGGGCGATGTGGTGCTTCTCGACATGCTCGAGCGAGGCGAGCGGGCCGACGCCGGCAGCGTCGGGTGAGGCGCGCCGCAGGCCGAGATCGGCCACCTGGATCACCCGGCCCGACGCGACGACCATCGCGCGCTCGAGCACGTTGCGCAGCTCGCGGACGTTGCCGGGCCACGAGTGGGCCATCAGCGCCGACATCGCCTCTGAAGAGACTTCGTCCACGCGCCGGTTCATCTCGGCGCCGAGGTGTTCGAGGAAGTGCTCGACGAGCAGCGGGATGTCCACGATCCGCTCGCGCAGCGGCGGCAGGTGCACCGGGATGACGTTGAGGCGGTAGTAGAGGTCCTCGCGGAAGGCCCCGTCGGCCACCGCCTTCTGCAGGTCCTTGTTGGTGGCGGCGATGATGCGGACGTCCACGTCGACGGGCTCGGAGCCGCCGACGCGGAAGAAGCGGCGGTCCTCGAGCACGCGCAGCAGGTCGAGCTGCAGCTTGGGACTGATGTCGCCGATCTCGTCGAGGAACAGGGTGCCGCCCTGGGCCATCTCGAACTTCCCCTTGCGGCGGCCGACGGCGCCGGTGAAGGCGCCCTTCTCGTGGCCGAACAGCTCGGACTCGAGCAGCGTCTCGGTGAGCGCGGCGCATGAGACGGCCACGAAGGGCCCCTGGCCGCGCGGGCTCTCCGCGTGGACGGCGCGGGCGAGCACCTCCTTGCCGGTGCCGCTCTCGCCGAGGATCAGGATGGTGGACGAGCTGCGCGCGGCGGTGCGCGCCAGGTCGAACACCGCCTGCATGCCGGGGCTCTTGCTGATGAGATCGCGGAACCGGTACTCGCGCTTGAGCACCTTGCGCAGCAGCACGTTCTCCCGCACGAGGGCCTGCTGCGAGACGATCTTCTGGATCATCAGGCTCAGCTCCTCGGGGTCGAACGGCTTGACCAGGTAGTCGTAGGCACCCAGCTTCATCGCCTCGACGGCGGTGTCCACGGTCGCGTACGCGGTCATGATCACCGCGGCCGCCTCGGGCTGCAGCGTCCGCGCCTGCTCGAGGACCTGCAGGCCGTCGATGCCCGGCATCTTCAGGTCGACCAGCAGGATCGACCAGCGCTCGCCGCGGATCCGCTCGAGGGCCGTCTCGCCGTCGGGCGCCGTCGCCAGCGTGTAGCCGTCCTTCTCGAGCCAGGCCGCCAGCGACTCGCGCACGATCTCCTCGTCGTCCACGATCAGGATGCGCGTCCGTTCTCTACTCATGCTCGTGCTGTCCTTGTTCCCGCAGTTCCGCGTAGCGCCGGCGGCAGTCGGGGCAGAGGCCGCGATCCTTGGCGTCGACCTGCACGAGGTTCACCGACCGCGACATCACGCAGGTGCGCCGCTCGCAGTGAATCAGCCCGAAGGTATGGCCGATCTCGTGGATGGCCTCCTTCACGGTCCGCTCGCGCAGCAGGGCTCGGTCGAGGCGGAAGCCGTTGTCGGACGCCAGGCGCGCGGTCGAGACGACGGCCGCGCGGCCGCCCAGCTGCGCCTCGCCGTAGACGAAGGTCAGGATCGGGATGAACAGGTCGGCGTCGGTGAGGCCGACGATCTTGCCCGAGTGGCGCGGGCGCGCCTCGATCAGCCACCGCAGGATGCGCGTCGAGGAGTGCTGCTGCCGCCGCGGGTCGAACGAGTCGAGCGGCCGCTCGTGGCCGTGCCAGCAGCGCGCGCCGACCTCGAAGACGCGCGTCACCTCGGCCCGCAGTTCCGTCAGCAGGTCCTCGTCCGCCGCCCCCGAGCCGATCCACCAGAGAAAGACCTCGACCACGCGCCCTCGCCCTACACGGCCGCCCCGGCCCCCTCGCCCGCGATCGGCAGCCGGATCAGCACCGTCGTCCCCACGCCCACCCGGCTCGAGATGTCCAGCTTCCCCCCGTGCCGCTCGATCAGGCCGTACACCACCGACAACCCCAGGCCCGTGCCCTTCTCCTTGGTGGTGAAGAACGGATCGAGGATGCGCGAGAGGTGCTCGGGGGGGATACCCGGCCCGGTGTCGGCGAACTCGATCTCCGCCATGCCGCCGGCGACGCGCGACCGCACCGTGAGCGTGCCGCCGTGGGCCATGGCCTCGGCGGCGTTGAGCGCGATGTTGACGAACGCCTGCCGCATCTGGCCGAAGTCGGCGCGCACGGTGGGCAGCGGCGCGAGCTCCTTCACCAGCGCCACGTTCTGCATCTGCAGCCGGTGCGCCAGCAGCGAGAGCGCCTCCTCGACGACCGCGCTCAGATCGAGTGCCTTGAGCGTCGGCGGGCGCTGCCGGGCGAAGTCGAGGAGGTTGCGGACAATCGCGCTGCAGCGCTCGGTCTCGCGCTGCACCAGGCGCAGGTTCCGCGTGCACGCCTCGCGCGCCTGCGGCGTCAGCTCCCCCTCCTCGTGCATCCGGATGAGCAGCTTCGCGTAGGTGAGGATGCCCGACAACGGGTTGTTGATCTCGTGCGCGACCGATGCCGCCAGCTTGCCGAGCGACGACATCTTCTCCGACTGCACCAGCTGCGCCTGGGCGTCACGCAGCGCCGAGGTCCGCTCGGCCACCTGGCGCTCGAGGCCCTCGTTCAGCTGCTCGAGCTCGGCCCGCGCCTCGCGGAGCGACGAGGTCATGGCGTTGAACGAGCCGGCCAGGACGCCGATCTCGTCGGCCCGCCGCACCGCCACCCTCAAGTCGAGGTCGCCCTGGGCAATCCGTCCCGTCGCCGCCACCAGCTCGGCAAGCGGGCGCGTGACGTACGAGCGCAGGAAGAGCACCCCGAACGCCGCCAACGCCAGCACGGCCAGCCCCGCGAGCAGCAGCGTGGACCGGCGCAGCGACGCCACCGCCGCGTCCTCCTCGCGAAGCGACATCGACACGTCGATCACCCCGAGCACCTGCTGATCGGCACGGTGCGCGTGGCACGAGGCGGTCGAGCAGCTCGGCTCGTTGTAGATGGGCGTGATCATCGCCAGCACGCGCTGGCCGTCCTGTTCGAAGATGCGGCCGCGCGACGGCGTGTTCAGGCGGACCAGCGGCTGACCCTGCTGGTGGCACGCGTAGCAGGCCTCGGCCCGCTTGTCCACCATCTCCCCGACCTCGCGATCCTCGGTGGAGAAGGTGACGCGCCCCTCCTTGTTCATCATCCGCACGCGGTGGATGCCCTCGAGGCGCCCCACCGTCCGCATCGCCTGGTACGCGCGCTCCCGCTCGTCGGCCAGCATGAAGTGGTAGGTGGCCGCCTTGAGCGTGTCGCTGAACTGCGCCGCGCCGCGCAGCACCTCCTGCGTCATGTAGCGCTGCTGCTGCCGGAGCGTGAAGCCGACAAACAGCGCCACCAGGCCGAAGGTGACCGCGGCGCTGACGAGCAGCACCTTCACCCCGAGCCTCTGCCACCACCGGAGACGGGCGTCCGGCAGGGTCGCGGGAGGCGCTGCGCGCGGTTCCTGGGAATCCATGCAAAAGCCGACCGCCCCGTGAGCGGGGCATCGAGAGGGGGGCCGCGCGCCCGGCGACGCGCAGACCTATTCTACAGGTCCTTTTCGGCTTCGGGAAGTCCAGGTGTTGAGAAAGTCAGCGGCCCGTTTCAACGCCTTCGGCCAGAGCTCGCCCGGACGCGTCTCGAGCACCCCGCGTAGCGCGGCCTAGGGTATTTTTCCCCCCATCCCTCGGGTGTCTTCCCCCGTCATGGCCGTCACTCGCCTGATTGTGGCCCCCCGGTGGCGGCGCTACAGTAGTCGCAGATGAAGCGAACACCGGCGCCCCGGTGACGAGGGGCCCGTTCAGCGAGGTGGCATCATGACGAAGCGACTGGGCGGCACGGCGGCAAAAAGCGGCTTCTACTGGAACCTCGGCAGGTGGGAGCTGACGATGATCCCGAAGCAGGGGGGGATCCTGCCGGGCACCGTCGCAGACCGGTACGTCAGGGTGCCGGTCATCGGCCTCCTGTTCCTCGCCCCGATGATGGGGGCGGTGTACGCGTTCTTCCTCCCGTTCATCGGTTTTGCGATGCTCTTCGGCTTCATGGCGAAGAAGGCGTACGGCTTCACCCGCGCGGGCGCGGCCGGCGTGGCGGCAACCATCGCCCCGAGCTGGCGCCCGGGCGAGGCGTACCTGGCCGGGAAGCGGAAGGACAAGGGCGAGGGCCAGGACGGGGAGACAGGGACAGGGCAGTAACGGTACGCGCTGACGGCTGCTGTCAGCGGTCAGCGGTCCCTCAGCTGTCCACCCGGATCACGCCCTTCTGCAGCGCAAAGCGGATCAGCTCGGTGCGGCTGTGGAGATCCAGCTTCCGCATGATCCGCTCCCGGTGCGACATCGCGGTCTTGACGCTGATCTCGAGCAGCTCGGCCACCTCCTTGTTGCTGCGGCCCTCGGCCACCAGCTTCAGCACCTGCTTCTCGCGGTCGGTCAACGTCTCGTAGGGGTCGGCCACCTCCACGGGCGCGGCTGCCGCCGCCTGGTCGCGCCACGCCTCGCGGGCCACCTCGGGGTCGAGCACGAGGCCGCCGCGCTGCACGGCACGGATGGCGGCGGTCAGCTCGGAGCCCGCGGCCTTCTTCAGCACGTAGCCTGAAACGCCCGCCTTCAGGAAGCGCCGGATGTACTCGCGGTCCTCGTACTGCGTGAGCACGAGGATCTTTGCGTCGGGATTCTCCCGGCGGATGGCCAGCGTCGCCTCGAGCCCCCCCAGGCCGGGCATGGCGATGTCCATCAGGATGACGTCGGGGCGCAGGCGGCGCGCCAGTTCCACCGCCTCCTGGCCGTTGGCCGCCTCGCCGGCCACCTCGATGTCGTCCGACAGGGTGAGAAGGGCCCTCACCCCCTCGCGCACGATCGCGTGATCATCGGCGATCAACACCCGTATCCTGGCCATCGGCGACCTCCTGCACCTTCACGCTGACCTTCACCCGCGTTCCCTGGCCGGGCGCCGAGTCGAGTTCGATCGTGCCCCCGAACAGCTCGACGCGCTCGCGCATCCCCAACAGTCCCAGGCCTCGCTCGCGCGCCGCGGGGGGCGGCAGGCTCTCGGGCACGAACCCCTTCCCATCGTCTTCAATCTCGATGGTCACCCGGCCGTCGCGCTCGAGGCACTGGATGAGCACGGTGTCGGCGCCGGCATGCTTCGCGATGTTGGTGATCGCCTCCTGCGCGACGCGGAACAGGGCGGTTTCGAGCTCGGGGCGCAGGCGCCGCTCGAAGCCGCTCGCTTCGAACTGGACGATGATCCCGAGTGGCTCGAGGTGGCGTTCGGCATACCAGCGGATGGCCGACAGCAGGCCGAGGTCGTCGAGCACCGAGGGGCGCAGGTCGAAGATCAGGCGGTGCAGCTCGTCCAGCGTGCGCACGGTCAGGGCGCGCGCCTCGACCAGGCGGTCGCGCAGCGTGCCCGGCGGCGAGGCGGCCAGCGCCGTCTCGATCTTCATCGCCAGCGCGCTGAGCGTCTGGCTGGTCTCGTCGTGCAGCTCGCGCGCCAGGCGCTTGCGCTCGTCCTCCTGCGCCGAAATGACTTTCCGCAGCAGCTCCTCGCGCCAGCGCTCGCGCTCCTGCAGTTCCCGGTAAAGGTCCTGCAGCTCACGCGTGCGCGCCTCGACACGCTCCTCGAGGGCAAGGTTGGCCGAGGCAATTTCGTCGAGCGAGGCCTTGAGGGCCACGCGCATCCCCTCGAGGGAGCGACCGAGCCGGCCGACCTCGTCCTCGGGAAGGCGCGGAATCGGCTGCTCGAGATCGCCCGAGGCAATCCGCTCGGCCGC
>JARKSS010000279.1 GCA_029974175.1 Vicinamibacterales bacterium | reverse complement strand
AGATTGGGTCCATCAGCTCGCGCTTTTCGGTGTCGGGCATGCCGATAATCGCGATCGGCGCCCCCTCCTGCGTCTGGAAGAGCCCCTCCATCGCGGCCATCTTGATCGGCTGGTACCGGGTGACGTTGTGGCCGTTGAACGACCCGGCGGGGAAGAGCTGGAGGATGGAGAACACCAGCCCGGCCACCACCCCGACGCGCACCGAGGCGCGTCCCTCCTCGGCAAAGCGGTCCGATAGCAGGTAGAAGGCGCCCACGCCGGCCATCACCATCGACGCCGTGATGAGCGAGCCGCTGATGGCGTGCAGGAACTGGCCGATCGCCACCGGGTTCGTCAACAGCCCCCAGAGGCTGGTGAGCTGCGCGCGCCCGTCCACGATTTCGTAGGCCACCGGGTGCTGCATCCACGCCCCGGTGGCGATGATGAAGAACCCCGAGACGACGGCGCCGAGGCCGACCATCACCGACGACAGCCAGTGCATGACGGGGCTCAGCCGCTTCTCGCCGAAGAGAAACAGTCCCAGGAACGACGACTCGGCGAAGAAGGCGAACACCCCCTCCATGAACAGCGTCTGGCCCACCACCGGTCCCGCGAAGTGTGAGAAGCGGGCCCAGTTGGTACCGAACTGGAACTCCATCGGGATGCCGGTCACCACGCCGGCCGCGAAGCTCACGGCAAAGACCTTCGCCCAGAACCGGGCCAGCCGGCCGTAGAGGTCGCGCTTCTTCACCAGCTGCAGGGTCTTCAGCGCCGCGATCAGCACCCCCAGCCCCATCGTCAGGACGGGGAAGAGGTAGTGGAACATGATCGTGAAGGCGAAGTGGAAGCGGTGGGCGGCGAGGGCATCGGGCATGGCGTCCCCATTCTACTCACGAGGCGCGGTAAAGTACTGGTAATGAGCGATCGACGCGACGTGGTCATCGTCGGCGCGGGACCGGCAGGCCTGGCGGCCGCCATCGCGTGCATCCGCCGCGGCTTCAGCTGCGAGGTGTTCGAGAAGGGGGTGCTGGTCAACTCGGTCTACCGGTTCCCCACCAACATGGTGTTCTTCACCACGCCCGAGCTGCTCGAGATTGGCGGGCTGCCGCTGGTGAGTCCCTTCGAGAAGCCGACGCGACTGGAGGCGCTGCGGTACTACCGCCGGGTGGTGGAGACCTTCAAACTGCCCGTCCGGCTGGGGACCCGGGTCGATCGGGTCGAGCGTACCGAGGACGGCCTGCGTGTGATGTTCACCACGGCCCGAGGCGAGCCGGGCGTCGTGTCGGCCGGCGCGGTGGTGCTGGCCATCGGGTACTACGACCATCCCAACCGGCTGAACGTGCCGGGCGAAGACCTGCCCCACGTCAGCCACTACTACACCGAGGCGCACCCGTATTACCGCAAGCGGGTGGTCGTGGTTGGCGGGGCGAACTCGGCGGCCGAGACGTCGCTCGAGCTGTACCGGGCGGGGGCACACGTCACGCTGGTGCATCGGGGCGCGGCGCTGAGCGAGAGCATCAAGTACTGGGTGCTCCCCGACCTCCGGAACCGGATTGCCGAGGGGGCGATTGCCGCCCGGTTCGGGGCGCGTGTCGTGAAGATCCGGCCCGAAGAAGTGGAGATCGAAACGGGGCCGCCGGCCGACCCGCAGTGGGCGCTGCCGCCCTCGCGCGAGACGATCCCGGCCGATGCGGTGTTCCTGCTGACCGGGTATCACCCCGACGTGCGGTTCCTGGACCGCTGCGGCGTGGCGTTCGACCGCGCCACCTGCCTCCCGGTGTACGACCCCGAGACCCACGAGACCAACGTGCCCAACATCTTCCTGGCCGGCGGCGTGATCTCGGACGCCCACCGTCACCCGATCTTCATCGAGAACGGCCGACATCACGGCGAGAAGATCGTGGAAGTGATCGCGAGGCGCCTTTGCCGCTAGCCGACGTACCCGCCGTCCGCGCCGCCGCAGCGCCTCATCAGGCAGCCCTATCGGCGCCGCGGTCCTCTCGGCCTAGCAGGCCGCTGACGGGGTTCCTTCCTTCAGCAACCTGCTAGTGCACCGTCCTCGTCTTGCGGTCCATGTAGTCCATCAGCACGTACTGGCCGAGGGTCATCGGGGTGGTGAAGTAGGCCTTGCCGTGGCAGATCTCGGCCACCTTCCGCACGAAGCTCACCAGGTCGAAGTCGCGGGCCAGCATGAAGGTGTTGACGAGGATGCCGCTGCGACGGCAGGCGCCGACCTCGGCGAGTGTCTCCTGCACGATGAACGGGTCGAGGCCGAAGGCGTTGCGGTAGATCTGGCCGTCGGGGCGGGTGATTGCCGACGGCTTGCCGTCGGTGATCATCACGATCTGTCGCATGTCCTTTCGCTGCCGCTCCAGGATGCGCCGCGACATCCGTAGCCCCTCGCGGGTGTTGGTGTAGTACGGGCCGACGCGCACCCGGGCCAGCTCCTTCAGAGGGACCTCCTCGGCCGAGTCGTGGAACAGCACGAGGTGGAGGGAATCGCCGGGGTACTGCAGCCGGATGAGGTTGGCGAGCGCCAGCGCCACGCGCTTGGCCGGTGTGAACCGGTCCTCGCCGTAGAGGATCATGCTGTGGCTGCAGTCGAGCATCAGGACGGTGGCGCACGAGCTTTGGTATTCGCCCTGCGTCACCATCAGGTCTTCATGGCGCACGTCGATGACCGGCCGGCCGTGCTCGCCCGAGCCGCGCTCTTCCGGCTCGCCGCCGCGGCGGACGGCATTGAGGATCGTGGCGCTCGGGTCGAGATTCATCACGTCGCCGAACTCGTACGGCTTCGACGGGCCGCCGGCGTCGATGGCCGTCGCCAGGTCGCGCGTGTCGTGGCGCCCGAAGCTGCTGCGGCCGAGCGAGCCCAGCAGGTCGCGCAGGGCCCGGTAGCCGAGGAAGTCGAGCCCCTTGTCGGTGACCTCGAACCGCGCGCGCTCGGCCGCCTCGCCCAGTTCGCCTCCGGTGCCGGCCTGGCGCGCCTCGCGCGCGGCGTCGAGGTTGGGCGACGTGGTGATGTAGCCCGCCTGGTTCAGGCGATCGATCAGCGCCTGCACCAGCTGCTCGAGTTGCTCGGGGTCGGCGCCCTGTCCAAGAAGCCGCTCGAGCGTTTCGTCGGGCAGCAGGTCGCCCGACAGCAGCGCGTCGAGGATCGCATCGTGCAACGCCTGCAGCGTGCGGTCGGTGTCGCTCCACGGCGCGCGCTCCCCCTCGAAACCGCTGAACAGCAGCAGGTCCGAGAGCTTCGAGAACAGCTCGTCGATGTCAATCCCCTCGAGCTCCTCGCCGGTGTACTTGGAGTACCGGTATTTCATCGCCCTCGATTCCCGATTCCCGAACCCTGATTCCTGACTCCTGACTCCTGACTCCTGAATCCCGACTCCCGACTCCCGACTCCCGAATCCTGAATCCCGAAGCCTAGTTGTAGTACTTCTTCTTCCCCCCCTGCGCCGGCGCGGGGAAGCGATCGTCGAAGACGCTCTCCGAGGGACGAGGCGTCTGGACCCCCGACTCGGCGGCGTGGTAGCCCCGCTCCTCGCTGCGGGCGATCCGCTTCATCGCGTAGAGCCCTTCGAGCACGAAGTCCACCGCGGAGGCGGCAACCGGCGGCGCCATCTCGCGCGCGGCCTCGCCGGCCACCCGCGTTGCCAGCTCGACGAGCCCCCTGACCTTCTTCGCCTGGCGCAGCACCTCGAGGCCTGGCGTCTGGTCCCCCAGCTGCAGCGTGCCGCCCCCGTCGAACCAGTCCACGATCGCCCGGCTGTCGAGCGACTCGGCCAGCGTGGCGAACACGTTGGCCACGGACGAGCGGACCAGGTCGCGGGCGACGACCTCGGCCCCCTTCATCTCGCCCTCGTATTCCAGTTCGAATTTCCCGGTCATGGCCGGCAGCGCGGCATAGACGTCGGTCACCCGCGGGACCACCAGGGGCTCGTTGGCGATCAGCGCGCGCCGCTCGGCGTTCGAGATCACGTTTTCGAGCGTGGTGATGGGCAGACGCTGGCTGACCCCCGATCGCCGGTCGATCTTCTTGTCGGCCCGGGCCTGGAACGCCACCTCCTCGACGACCTCGCGCACGTACTGGGGCACCCACACTTCGAGGCCGTCGCGCGTGATCCACGCCTCCTGGGCGGTAATCTTCACGCCCTCGGCGCGCGTCGCCGGGTAGTGCGTCCGAATCTCCGACCCGATGCGGTCCTTGAGCGGCGTGATGATCTTCCCCCGGGCCGTGTAGTCCTCGGGGTTTGCCGTGAACACCAGCATCACGTCGAGCGGAAGGCGGACGGGGTAGCCTTTGATCTGGACGTCTCCCTCTTGGAGGATGTTGAAGAGTCCCACCTGGATCTTGCCCGCGAGGTCGGGCAGCTCGTTCACCGCGAAGATTCCCCGGTTCGATCGCGGCAGCAGCCCGTAGTGCATCGTCAGGTCGCTCGACAGGTGCAGGCCGCCGCGCGCCGCCTTGATCGGGTCGACGTCGCCGACGATGTCGGCGATGGTCACGTCGGGGGTGGCGAGCTTCTCGACGTAGCGCGCCTCGCGCGGCAGCCAGCCGATCGGCATCGCGTCGCCTTCTTCGGCCACCCGGGCGCGGCAGGCCGAGCAGATCGGCTGGAGCGGGTCGTCGTGGATCTCGCATCCCGGGACGACGGGGATGGCCTCGTCGAGCAGCGAGGCGAGGGCCCGCAGGATCCGGCTCTTCGCCTGCCCGCGCAATCCGAGCAGGATGAAGTTGTGCCGCGACAGGATCGCGTTGATCAGCTGGGGAATCACCGTTTCGTCGTAGCCGACGATGCCGGGAAAGATCGCCTCGCCGCAGGCGAGCTTCTTGATCAGGTTCTCGCGCACTTCTTGACGGACGGTGCGCCGGGGAACGCGGCCGCTTTCAACCGCCGCGCGAAGGTCACCGAGGGTGGCAGGGCTGAACATGGACCAGCCGTATGCAAGAACGGGCGCAGTGGCTGCGGGTGCGAAAGCGCGAGCGATCCGCGGGCGCCGGCCTGCGCCGCGCTAAGATCGAGGGCGGTGAGTGTCCATTCATCGGCGCCGCCCGCGCGCCCGCTGGTCTTCGGCCATCGCGGCGGTGCCCGGCTCGCGCCCGAGAACACCCTGGCCGCCTTCGACCGCGGCCTCGAGGCCGGAGCCGACGGCCTCGAGTTCGACGTACGCCTCACGCGCGACCTCCAGCCGGTTGTCTGCCACGACGCCACGCTCGACCGCACCACCGACGCCACCGGCCAGCTGCGCGCGTACGACGCCTCCGAGCTGGCCGGCGTGGACGCTGGCTTCCACTTCCGCGGCCCCGAGGGCGACTGGCCCTACCGGGGGCGGGGCGTCCGGCTGCCGCTGCTTGCCGACGTGCTGGCCCGCTACGGCCACCTGCCGCTGATAGTCGAGCTGAAGGACCCCGATCTCGAGCTGGCCCGCGCGGTGGTCCGGCTGTTTGCCGAGGCGTCGCCCTCGCGCGCCTGCATCGGCTCGTTCCATGGGTCCGTGCTGCGCGAGGTCCGCCGGATCGCACCCGAGGTGCCGACCGGCGCGTCGGGGTGGGAAGTCCGGATGGCGCTGTACCGCTCGTGGCTGCGCTGGCCCTCCGACGGCGTGCCCTACCGCGCCCTGCAGGTGCCCGAGCGGCGCGAGGCCCACCGGATTGTCAGCCCGCGCTTCATCCGGGCGGCCCACCGCGCCGGGGTGGCCGTCCAGGTGTGGGTGGTGGACGAGCCCGACCGAATTTGGCGCCTGCTGGGGTGGGGCGTGGACGCGATCATCACCGACCGGCCCGACGTGGCGTCGGCGGTGGTGAAGGAGGTGTGCGGCTGAGGTTGGGTTCGCAAAGACAGAGCCAGAAAGGGAGGGTCGTGCAGGGGGTGCAGGGGGTGCAGGAGGTGCCGAAGGTGCGGTGCTGATGGTGCCGGAGGTGCGGTGCTGACGGTGGGGTGCTGCCGCCGAGAACGCTGCGCCTGCTGGGGTTTGGCGAACTCATGACGTCGTGGACTTGCGGGAGGGCCGTGAACTAGAATGCCTCGCCCTCGCCGAGGTTTTCCCGATGGACATGATCTACCTCGACAACGCGGCCACCTCGTTCCCGAAGCCCGAAGAGACCTACGTCTTCATGGATCGCTTCTACCGCACCCACGGGGTGAACCCCGGCCGGTCGGGCTTCGACCTGTGCATGGAGACGGGCCACCTGGTGGACGAGACCCGCGCGCTGCTGACCCGCTTCTTCAACGGGACCGACCCCAACCGCCTGGTCTTCGGCTACAACTCCACCGACGCGCTGAACCTCGCGCTCTTCGGCCTTCTCGCCCCGGGCGACCACGCGATCACCACCAATCTCGAGCACAACGCCGTCCTGCGGCCGCTCCATCACCTGGCGACGACCGCCGGCGTCACCGTGGACTACGTGCCGTTCGACGGCCGCGGCATCATCGACCCCGACGAGATCACGCGGCGCATCCGCCCGAACACGAAGGTGGTGGCGCTCAACCACGCGTCGAACGTCATCGGCACCGTGCAGCCGGTGGCCGCGGTCGGCCGCATCTGCCACGAGCATGACGTGCGCCTGGTGGTGGACGCCTCGCAGACCGCGGGGAAAATCCCGATCGACGTGCAGGCGATGCACATCGACGTGCTCTGCTTCACCGGCCACAAGTCGTTGATGGGGCCGATGGGGATCGGGGGGATGTACGTCCCGGAGGGCGTGGAGATCCGCCACACGCGCGCGGGGGGCACCGGTGTCCGCTCGGCCCAGCGTGCACACCTCGACGAGTACCCCTGGCGGATGGAGTACGGCACCCCCAACGTCCTCGGCATCGCGGGGCTGAACGCCGGCGTGAA
>JARKSS010000278.1 GCA_029974175.1 Vicinamibacterales bacterium | reverse complement strand
AGCTCCGGCCGCGACGCCGGTGAGCAGCTTGCGGCGCTGCAGCTGCGGCGACTCGCGCATGACCGCGGGCGCCGGCGGCGTGCCGAACCGGAAGGCAATGCCCGAGGTCGGGCACTGGCCGACGCAGTTGAAGCACAGATGGCACTCCGGCTTGCGCCACGTCGCGCCCGGGATCGGGTCGTCGCCCCCCTGGCAGCGCGTGAGGCACCGGTTGCACTGGTCGCACTGCTTGTCGTCCTTGTGCAGGTGGAGCAGCGACCAGCGCGAGGCGAGACCGAGCAGCGCGCCGAGGGGACAGAGGGCGCGGCACCAGAACCGGGTCACCCTCAGGTTCAGGGCGAGCAGCCCCGCGAAGATCAGGCCGATGAAGACGCCCTGCCGGAAGTGCGGCTGCTCGAAGGCGGCCAGCGAGCCCTGCAGGAGGAACTGGAGCGCGTCGCCGGCGAAACGCACGGGCCCCCACGGGCTGTCGTAGAGCGCGTCGATCAGGCTGCCCGTGGCGTAGTTGATCGTCGGCAGCACCGAGAGGGCGAGTGACCGCACCGTGAGCGGGATCGGGTCCACGACGCCGGCGATGACCGAGCCGAACACGGCCGCCACGAGCACGACCGCGAGGACGTAGTACTTCGTGGCCTGCCAGGGTTTGTAGCGGTTCGACTCGAGCAGCGACCTTCCGCGCTTCTTCTCCGACTTCAGGTGGCCGAAGAAGTGGTTCAACGTTCCGAGCGGGCAGATCCAGCCGCAGAAGAACCGGCCGAGCAGGAAGGTCGGGACGAGAATCACGAGGCTCCACAGGAGCCCGCGATACAGCGTCCCGGTGGAGAGCGCCGTCGTCAGGGCGGCCAGCGGGTCGGCCTCGAGGAAGATCGAGACCGGCCAGTTCAGGCGCATGTCACCCGTCGCGCCCCTGAACGAGCCGGTGAACTCGGTCCGCAGCAACAGGAACACGAACGCCGCAAAGAACGCCACCTGCGAGGTGCGACGCAGCAGCGGCAGCCTGGAATGAGTCTTCACGGTCACAGCTGCACCACCCTGCTCCTGACCTCCTCGAAGCTCGTCTTGCCGAGCCCGCGCGCCTGCGCAATCCGCAGGAAGGGGAGGCGGTAGTGATCGAGGTCCCAGAACGCCTTGGCGGCGTAGGCGTCGATGGCCACCGGGTCGGTGCCGGCGACGACCGTCCTGCGAAGCTCGACGTCGCCCAGGCTTCCGCCGGTCGGGCCGCCGCGCATCATGACCCGGTAGGCGTCGAGCACGGTGAGCGTTGGCCTGGCGAAGGCGAGCAGGTCGGCGAGGCTGTCGTGGATGCGCTGGTGGAGGCGGCTTCGCTGTCCCCCGATGATGCCGT
>JARKSS010000272.1 GCA_029974175.1 Vicinamibacterales bacterium | reverse complement strand
GTGGTGGCGCGCGGCGGGGCGGCAGCTGGGGCCGGTCACTCCGGTGCGCGGTATCTTCGACGGTGCGGCCGTCCCGCTGGCGCGCACCCTCGGGTTTCACCTTTCGTCGCCACGGCCTTGCACGGGCCCCGGCGCGCTCGTCGCCGAGATGCTCGCGCGCGGCGGCCGTGGAACGAACGCCTGCCCACTGATGCTCGTGACGGGCTGGGGCGAAAGCCTCTCGACCACCTGGCGTTACACGGTTCGAGAGACGCTCGCGGCTGGAACGTCCTGGTGCCTCTCGACCAACGGCCGGCAGCTCCGCCTCACCGACACGCTTCGATCGTGCTCGCGGCGCTTCCTCGAGTTCGACCTCGAGACGGTCGTGGAGGATCGCGCGGCGTTCGTCCCGTTCTGGGCGTTGCTGCGCGCCGAGGCCTTCGAGCCGCCCGCACCCGGCCGCAGCCCGAACGGTCGGGACGAGGCCGTGCCGCTGATCGAACAAGTGGTGCGCGCGTCGGCAAGCCAGACGATTGGCGTGTGCCGCAGCCTCAGGGCCGGCGTGCTGGAGGCGGTGGGCGGGATGATGTCGGGCCTGCTGCCGAGGCGCCTGTCAGCTGGCGCGGCAGCCGACGGCGACCTGATGCCGCTCTACGAGCAGGTGCTGACGATCGTCTACCGCGTGCTCTTTCTCCTGTTCGCCGAGTCGCGGGGTCTCGTCCCGTCTTGGCATCCCACCTACAGGCGCAGCTACTCGATGGAAGCCGCGCGTTCCCTCGCCGAGTCGCGCGGCCCCGCACGGGGGCTCTGGGAAATGCTGCAGGCGATGTCGCGGCTCGCCCATGCCGGGTGCCGCGCCGGCACACTGCACGTCACCCCGTTCAACGGGCGCCTGTTCGCGCCATCCCTCACACCGGCTGGCGAGTCGGGTCGGCCGGGCGACGAGTGCGCCAGGCGGATGCTGCTCTCGCTGACGACGATTCCGGGCGCCCACGGCGCACCCCGTGCGCGGATCGTGTACCGCGACCTGGGCGTGGAGCAGCTCGGCAGCGTCTACGAGGCCGTCCTCGACTATCGGCCCGTGCTGTGTCAGGCGTCGTCGGCAGCACAGGCGTCTCGACCTGTGATTCCTGCAGCCTCGGCGGCGCCGGCGTCATCGCCTGTGGTCCACCTGCTCCCCGGCTCCGGTCTTCGCAAGGCCACCGGCACCTTCTACACGCCCTCGCCGATTACCGAGTTCATCGTCCGGCGCGCGTTGTGGCCCCTGGTGCACGACGCCTCGCCGGAGCGGATCATCGGCCTGCGGGTGCTCGACCCCGCGATGGGCAGCGGCGCGTTCCTCGTCGCCGCCTGCCGGTACCTGGCAGCTGCTTACGAAGAGGCGGTGGTCAAGGCGGGCCACTGCCACCCCAGTGATATCGGCGACGCCGAGCGCAGGACGTTTCGCCGCCTCGTCGCGCAGCACTGCTTGTACGGCGTGGACATCAACCCTACCGCGGTGCAGCTGGCGCGGCTCTCGCTGTGGCTGGCTACGCTGGCACCGGATCGCCCCCTCTCGTTCCTCGACCACCGCCTGCTTGCCGGCGACAGCCTCATCGGGGCGTCGCTCGACGACATCGCCCGTCGGCCTTTCCCGGGAGGCCGGTTGCGTGTTCATGCAAGGGGAGAGAACACCCTGCCACTCTTCGGCGACGGGGAGGCGGAGGCCGCGGTGCGAACCGTGCTCCCGGCCCGCCTCAAACTCGCATCCGAGCCAGACGACTCGGTGCGGGCCGTGCGCGAGAAAGAGCAGGTGCTCGCCTCGATTGAGGGGCCGACGTCACCGGTCGCCCGGTGGAAGCAGATTGCTGACGCGTGGTGCGCGCTTGCCTTCGGCCTCGACTCGGGCGAGCGGCCGCCCCCGTCGCTGTTCGCGGTGCTTGCCGATCGCCTGGCCGGCCGCACGGCTCCCCTGCCGCCTTCCGAAGCCGACCGATGGCTGGCGGAGGTGTCGCGCACGGCAAAGGCGCACCGCTTCTTCCACTACACGCTGGAGTTCCCCGAGGTCTTCTTCGACGAGTCGGGACAGCCGCGCGCCGACGCCGGCTTCGACGCCGTGCTCGGCAACCCGCCGTGGGACATGATCCGTGACGATAGCGATGGGACCGGCGCCGCGCCCGTTGATGGCGGCAGGCCGGCGGCCAGTGCGGGCGTCCGTGGGACCGGCGGGAATTCTTCCACGGCCCGGCTGGCGCGCTTTGCACGGGCTTCGGGCGTGTATCGCCTGCTCTCAGACGGGCACAGGAACCGCTTCCAGCTGTTCGTGGAACGTGCGGTGCGCCTGGCTCGACACGGCGGCCGGGTCGGCCTCGTGGTGCCTTCGGGATTGCTCACCGACTGCGGCTGCGCACCTCTCAGGCGGCTCCTCGTCGATCGCTGCGAGGTGGACGGGATGGTCTGCTTCGACAACGCCGGGCGCATTTTCCCGATCCATCGGAGCGTCCGGTTCGTCGCGTTCACCGCCACCACCGGCGTGCCGGCCGGCCGCCTGCCGTGCCGGGTCGGCGAGCGCGACACCTCCGTGCTCGACCGGATTCCCGACCACGCAGGCGCCGAGCACTTCCCCATCGTCTTCACGCGCGGGCTTTTGGAGCGCGTCTCAGGGGCCGACATGGCCGTACCCGACGTGCGAAGCGCCGCCGACCTCGCCCTGCTCGATCGGCTCGTTGCTGCTGCCCCTGCACTCGGTTCACGGGAAGGGTGGAACGCACGGTTCGGCCGCGAACTGAACGCGACCGACGACAAGAGCCTGTTCTGGAAGGGAGTGTCGGGCCTGCCGGTCGTCGAGGGCAAACACGTGCATCCCTTCCGCCTCGAACTGCCGCCCGGCCTCACGCGGATTCGCCCGGAGGCCGGCGCCGCGCTCGGCCCACGCGCCGCCTGGTTCGCCCGTCCGCGCCTCGCCTACCGCGACGTCGCCTGCGCCACCAACCGGCTGACGTCGATTGCCGCGATCGTCCCGGCCGGGCATGCGACGGTTCACACCGTCTTCTGCCTGAAGACACCGCTTGCCGAAGCGGACCAGTGGTTCCTCTGCGCGATGCTGAACAGCCTGGTGGTGAACTTCCTCGTGAGACTGCGCGTGGCAACCCACGTCACCACCGGCATCGTCGCGCGTCTCCCGGTGCCCCGGCCGCCGGATCACTCGCCAGGCTTCAAGCGGATCGCGTGGCTGGCCCGTCGCCTGGGCAAATGTCCCGATCCGGAGCACGATCGACGCTACGCGCTGCTCCAGGCCGAGGTCGCACGGCTGTACGGCCTGAGTGGAGAGCAGCTGGACCACGTGCTCGCCGGGTTTCCCCTGATTGAACATGAGACGAAGCAGCGCGTGCGAGCTGCGTGGCACCGCCTCGCCGCAGCTCCATCCGCCAAGCGCGAGCCTCGAGCCTGAGCCTTGAGCCCTGAGCCTTGAGTCCTTAGTATGGCGGCATGCCGGCGCCGTCCCTGGCCCTTACTTCGATGCTGTTCCTGGGGGGTGTCGCAGCAGGGGGTCTTGGATCGCTGCTGGGCCTGGGCGGCGGCGTGTTCCTGGTGCCCCTGCTCGTCCTGGTCATGGACGTGCCGATGCGCGTCGCGGTCGGCCTCAGTCTCACAGCCATCATCGCAACCTCCAGAGCGACCACGTCCCGCGCCCTCGGACGCACGCTGATCAACCTTCGCCTCGGCATGCTGCTCGAGGAGGCGACCACGGTCGGCGGGCTGACGGGCGGGCTGGTGGCGGGGCTCATCTAGCAGAAGCACCTCCAGCAGC
>JARKSS010000247.1 GCA_029974175.1 Vicinamibacterales bacterium | reverse complement strand
AGGCCCCCGCACCCACCGCCGCTCCCGAGACTGCCGTGCCGGCTGCCAGTGGTTCGGCACCGGCCACGCCCGCCCCGGCTCCCGCTCCCGCCGAGGCGGAGAAGATCGGGATCGACGAGTTCGCGCGTCTGGACCTTCGCGTGGCGAAAGTGCTGGCGGCCGAAAAGGTGAAGGGGTCGAAGAAGCTGATCAAGATGCAGATCGACCTCGGCACCGAGCAGCGGACGATCGTGGCCGGCATCGCCGACGCCTACGAACCCGAGGGGTTGGTGGACCGGTCGATCGTGGTGGTCGCCAACCTGAAGCCGGCCAGGCTGATGGGGATCGAGTCGAACGGGATGGTGCTGGCGGCCAGCCCGGAGGGCGGCAAGCCGGTGCTGCTCGGCTTCGTCGAACCCCCTCCGCCGCCGGGCAGCCGCGTCCGGTGATCGACTCCCACTGCCACCTGGCCGACCCGGCGTTTGCCGGCGACCTCGACGCGGTCGTGTCACGCGCGAAGGCCGCCGGCGTGACGGGCGGCCTCTGCATCGTGGGGCTCGGGAACCAGGCCGAGGCCGCTCAGGCCGCGCGCGTGGCCGCGGCCTGGCCAGCCTTGCGCTTTGCCGCCGGCGTTCACCCGCACGAAGCCCGCGCGTACGCCGACCAGTTGCCGGCGCTGCGTACGCTGCTCGAGCGCGAGGCGGGGTTTGCGGCCGGCCTGGTTGCCGTGGGGGAGATCGGCCTCGACTACCACTACGACTTCTCGCCTCCCGAGGCCCAACGCCAGGTGTTCCGCGAGCAGGTGCGCTTTGCCCGCGAGGTCAAGGCGCCCGTGATCATCCATACCCGCGAGGCCGACGCCGACACGCTGGCGATCCTGGAGGAGGAGGGGAGGGGCGAGGTGGGCGGCGTCTTCCACTGCTTCTCCGGCACGCCCGAACTGGCGCGGCGGGCGCTCGACCTTGGCTTCCTGCTCTCCTTCTCGGGCATCGTGACCTTTCCCAAGGCGGGCGACCTGCGCGCCATCGCGGCGGCCACGCCGCCCGGCCGGCTGCTGGTCGAAACCGACTGCCCGTACCTCGCCCCCGTGCCGCACCGTGGCAAGCGGAACGAGCCGGCGTGGGTTGTGCACACCGCCCGTGTCGTCGCCTCGGCACGGGGGCAGTCGCTCGAAGACCTCGAGAGGGAGGTCGGCGCGGTTTTCGACCGGGTTTTCCCGGCTGCCGGGCCCCCGCCCGGCCGTTGAGTCTGCGGGCGACCAGGGCCCGTGGAAGGGCCGCGGCCTTGCCGGTTTGCCGCCTGGTTCCCGCGATCCGGAGGCTCCGTTCCGTTGACACCCTTCTCGCTGTTATGCTCTGATTCAACAGGCTCATCATCGTGGAACAATCGCCCGTTGCCCTGGCGCACATCCTGGAGTCGGTCCGCCCCGACCTTGAAAAGGTCGAGCTGGAATTCGAGCGCCATCTCCGCGCGCACGTCGGCCTGATCCCCGAGATCGGTGCGTACCTCCAGGCGTCGGGAGGGAAGCGAGTGCGCCCGGCGGTGCTGCTGATGACCGCCCGGCTGTGCGGGTATACCGGCGAGCTGGCGGTGCTCTACGCGAGCGCGGTGGAGTTCATCCACACGGCCACGCTGATCCACGACGACATGATCGACGACTCGACGCTCCGGCGGGGGCGCGAGACGGTGCACGCCCGCTGGGGCAACGAGATCGGCGTCCTGCTCGGCGACTTCCTCTACATCAAGGCGCTGGCCCTCGCGCTGTCGAACGACTCGCTGCAGGTGATCCGGCTGCTCTGCGACGTGACGCTGCGGATGATCGAGGGCGAGCTGTACCAGTTGTCGAAGAATGGCGACGTGGACATCACCGAGGAAGAGCACTTCGACATCATCCGGCGGAAGACGGCGTATCTCTTCGGAGGGTGCTCGGAGATCGGCGGCATCCTCGGGGGCGCGACGCCCGACCAGCAGCAGGCGCTGCGCGACTACGGGTTCAACCTCGGCGTCACCTTCCAGCTCGTGGACGATCTGCTCGACCTCACCGGGACCGAAGCCACCATCGGCAAGCCGGTGGGCGGCGACCTGCGCGAGGGGAAGATGACGCTGCCGCTCATCCACATGCTGCGGCAGCAGCCCGCCACCCGCGAAGCCGTTGCCGGCATCGTCCGCGACCGGGTGGTCGATTCGTGGCGGTGGCGCACCGTGTCGGAGGGGCTGGCCGAGACCGGGGCCGTGGAGTACGCGTTGGCCCGCGCCGCCGAATACGCCTCCGCCGCGCGGCGCAGCCTCGAGGTGTTCCCGCCCGGGCCCGACCGGGAGGCGCTGATGGCCCTGCCCGACTTCGTGCTCGCGCGCGACCGCTGACCTCCGGCGGCGCGGCGAACGCGTCTACCGACCTGCCATGACTCCTGCCGAACGCATCGCGGAACTGCGGGCCCAAATCCGGCATCACGAGGAGCGGTACTACGTCCTCAACGACCCGGAGATCTCCGACGCCGAGTTCGACGCCCTGCTCGAGGAACTGGAGGCGCTCGAGCGCGAGCACCCCGACCTCGTGACGCCCGATTCCCCGACGCAGCGGGTCGGGGGCCGACCCGTCGAGGGGTTCGAGACCGTCGAGCACCCGGTGCCGATGCTCTCGCTCGACAACGCCTACAGCGAGGACGAGGTGCGCGCCTTCGACGAGCGCGTACGCCGGGGGCTCGGCGCACCCGGCGCGGCGCTCGCCTACGTGACCGAGCTGAAGATCGACGGCCTGAGCATCTCGCTCGTCTACGAGAACGGCGTCCTGGTGCGGGGCGTGACGCGCGGCGACGGGCAGCGCGGCGAGGATGTCACGTCGAACGTGCGGACGGTGCGCGCCATCCCGCTGCAGCTGCGCGAGGCGGTGGCGGGGCGGATCGAGGTGCGCGGCGAGGTCTACCTGCCCCGGCAGGCCTTCGAGCGGGCAAACCGCGAGCGCGAGGCGCGCGGCGAACCGATCTTCGCCAACCCGCGCAACGCGGCCGCCGGCGCCATCCGAAACCTCGACCCCAGGCAGGTGGCCCGCCGCGGCCTCTCGTCCTTCGTCTACCAGCTTCTCGGGGAGCCTGCGCTGGTGCCCGACCGTCACTCGGCCACGCTCGACCGGCTCCGCGCGCTCGGCCTTCCCGTCGAGCCCCACTGGAGGCTCTGCCACGGCGTGGACGAGGTTCTGGCCTACTGCGCCGAGTGGCGCGAAGCGCGCCGTTCCCTGCCGTTCGACACCGATGGGGTGGTCATCAAGCTCGACGAGCTGGCCCTGCGGCGGCGGCTGGGCGCAACCTCGAAGTTCCCCCGCTGGGCGATCGCGTTCAAGTTCCCGGCCGAGCAGGCCACGACGCTCTTGCACCGCATCGAGGTGAACGTGGGCCGCACCGGGGCGGTGACCCCGTACGCGGTCCTCGAGCCGATCCGGGTCTCGGGATCGACCATCAGCCTCGCCACCCTCCACAACGAGCAGGAGATTGCCCGGCGCGACATCCGCGAGGGCGACACGGTGCTCGTTGAAAAGGGGGGCGATGTCATTCCGAAGGTCGTCAAGCCGATCCTGGCGAAGCGGCCGCCCGACAGCCAACCCTGGCGCATGCCCACTGTCTGCCCGGCCTGCGGCAGCGCGCTGCACAAGCCCGAGGGCGAAGTGGTGTGGCGCTGCATCAACAGCGCCTGCCCGGCGCGGCTGCGGCGCGGCCTCGAGCACTTCGCCTCGCGCCGGGCCATGGACATCGAGGGGCTGGGCGAGGCGCTGATCGAGCAGGTAGTTTCGACCGGCCTCGTGCGCGACTTCGCGGACCTCTACCATCTCGACGTGGAATCGCTGGCCGCTCTCGAGCGGATGGGGAAGAAGTCGGCGCAGAACCTGGTGGGCCAGATCGATCGCAGCCGGTCGAACGAGCCCTGGCGGCTGCTCTACGGCCTGGGGATCCGCCACGTCGGCGAGCGTGCTGCGCAGCTGCTGATGGCCGCGTTCGGGTCGATCGAAGCGGTGGGGCGGGCCACCGTGGACGAGCTGCAGGCGGTCAACGAGATCGGCCCCGTGGTCGCGCGATCGGTGCGCGAGTACTTCGACGAGCCCCGCAACCAGGACCTGCTGCGGCGGCTCCGCGAGGCGGGTGTCCGGACCGAGGCGCCCCGCCCCCCGGGCGGCGCCGAGGCGCTGGGGCAGCTGACGGGGAAGACGTTCGTGCTCACCGGGACGCTGTCGTCGATGTCGCGCGACGAGGCGACGGCGGCCATCGAGGCGCTCGGGGGCAAGGTCACCGGGTCGGTCAGCAAGAAGACCAGCTGGCTGGTGGTGGGTGCGGATGCCGGCAGCAAGCTCGAGAAGGCGCGGGCCCTGGGAGTGCCCACGCTGGACGAGGCGGCGTTTCTCGAGCTGGTGGGCCGGCGCTGAGGCCCCCGGGGGATGCGCGGCGTGCTTATAATCGACACATGAACCGGCGCTTTGCGCTCGTCACCATCGCGCTGACCGCGGTGATCGGGTTCCTCACGGGCCTGAACGTCGCGGGCTGGCTGCAGGGGCCCGAGCGGATCGAGCCCGCGCGGCCGC
>JARKSS010000246.1 GCA_029974175.1 Vicinamibacterales bacterium | reverse complement strand
GTGGTGGTACGGCCACAACGCGGTGGCCTTCGTCCTGACGACGCCCGACCTGGGGCTGATGTACTACTACCTGCCGAAGGCCGCCGGCCGGCCCGTGTTCAGCTACCGCCTGTCGATCATGCACTTCTGGTCGCTGGTGTTCGTGTACATCTGGGCCGGGCCGCACCACCTGCACTACACGGCGCTGCCCGAGTGGGCCTCCACGCTCGGCATGCTGTTCTCGCTCATCCTCTGGATGCCGTCGTGGGGCGGCATGGTGAATGGCCTGTTCACCCTGCGCGGCGCCTGGCACCGGCTGCGCGACGAGCCAATCCTCAAGTTCATGGTGGTGGCCGTCACCTACTACGGCATGTCCACCTTCGAAGGACCGATGTTGTCGATCAAGTCGGTGAACGCGGTCTCGCACTACACCGACTGGACGATCGGCCACGTGCACGCCGGCACGCTCGGCTGGAACGCCTTCCTCTCGTTCGGCATCCTCTACTGGGTCGTGCCACGGCTCTGGAAAACCGAGCTGTACTCGACGCGGCTGGCGACCACGCACTTCTGGGTCGCGACCGTCGGCTTGATCCTCTACCAGGTCTCGATGTGGGTGGCGGCCATCACGCAGTGGGGGATGTGGCGCGCGTTCGAGCCCGACGGCCGCCTCGTCTACCCCGACTTCATCGAGACGGTCATCGCGATCGTGCCGATGTACTGGGTCCGCCTCGTCGGCGCGGTGCTCTTCTTCGCGGGCGTCATCCTGCTCGTGTGGAACCTCTACCGCACGATCCGCCGCGCGCCCGCCGGCTACGCCGAGGAGCCGGAGGTCGTCGTTCCGCCCCTGGTGCGTGACGTGGCCGCTCCCGGCGCCGTGACGTCCGAGAACACCTACGACCACGCGCTCTACCGGATGCAGTACGCCCTGCGGCACGGCGTGCACCGGTTCCTCGAGAGCGTCCCGGTGCCGTTCACCATCCTGGTCGTGGTGGCCATCTCGGTCGGCTCGCTGGTCGAGGCCATCCCGATGTTCTTCGACAAGGACAACGTCAAGGAGATCGCCAGTGTCAGGCCGCTCACGCCGCTCGAGGTAGTAGGACGCGACATCTACATCCGCGAGGGCTGCTACAACTGCCACTCGCAGATGGTCCGGCCGTTCCGCCACGAGACCGAGCGTTACGGCGAGTACTCGAAGGCCGGCGAGTTCGTCTACGAGCACCCGTTCCAGTGGGGCTCGAAGCGCACGGGGCCCGACCTGCACCGGGTCGGCGGCAAGTACCCCTCGCTCTGGCACGTGAGGCACATGCGCCAGCCCGATTCGACCACGCCGGGCTCGGTGATGCCGCGCTACCCGCACCTGCTCACCAACCCCTACGACACGCGGCTGGCCGCCTCGAAGCTACGGGCGCTGCGCACGGTGGGGGTCCCCTACACGGACGGGGAGATCGAGACGGCCGTCGAGGCGATGGCGGCGCAGGCCCGGACCATCGCCGCGGAGATCGAGACGCAGCAGGGTCCGCAGGGACTCGAGGACAAGGAAATCACGGCGCTGACGGCGTACCTGCAGCGCCTGGGCACCGACATCCAGTGGAAGCGGCCGGCCTCCGCCACACCCGCTACCGCGAGCGCGTCAGCGGGGCAACAAGCCCCGTAACCGAGGTGGGACTTGTTGCAGGAACTGGCCGCCCAAAGCGACATGGCAGCCTGGGCGATCGGCTCGATGCTGTTCTTCCTGGCGGTCTTCCTCGCCATCGTCGTCTGGGTGGTGCGCAAGCACCCCGACGAGATGGCGCGGAACGCAAGGATGCCGTTGGATCAGGATTCGGGAATCGGGATTCGGGAATCAGGGAGTCGGGAGTCGGGAGTCGGGAGTCAAGAGTCAGGCGTCAAGACTCGATCCGGGAATAGCAGATCGATCCGCTGAATCCTAAATCCTGATTCCCGAATCCTGACCCCCAGCCGAGGCCACCATGCCGGAGTACGAAGACAAGGTCCTTCACGAGGCGGACGGGATCCGGGAGTACGACAACCCGATGCCCGGCTGGCTCATGGCGATCTTCTGGGGTTCGCTGGTCTTCGCGGCGGGCTACCTGATCTTCTACGCCCTCAGCTTCGGCGAGGGCACGATGGAGGCGGAGTACCGGCGCGAGACCGAGCGTGCGCTGGCCTCGGTGCAGGCCTACTTCGACGCCAACCCGCTCGTCCCGCCCTCGGCCGCCGCGCTGCTTGCCGGAGCGGCCGATCCCGCCGTCCTCCAGGTGGGCGAGGCCCGCTTCGCCCGCTCGTGCGCCTCGTGCCATGGCGAGAAGGCGGAAGGCCTGATCGGCCCGAACCTGACCGACGACCACTGGCTTCACGGCGGCTCGGTCGATCAGATCTTCCAGTCGATCGCGAAGGGCTGGCCGGCCAAGGGCATGCCGCCCTGGGGACGCGCGCTGAAGCCCGAGGAACTGGCGGCCGTGGCCTCGTACGTGCGAAGCGTGCAGGGCTCGAACCCGCCGAATGCCCGCCCGCCCGAGGGCGACCCCGTCGCACCGGAGCCGATTTCGCCGAGGAGCTGACGTGGAGCCTGCCGAGACCACGACGGCGCGGGAGGCCGCCATGCCCCTCGAGATCGCCAGGGAGGCGCCCGTCTTCGACATCGCACCCGAGGAGGAGCTGCTCTACAGCCTCTCCGCGGACGGCCGGCGGAAGTTCATGCACCCGGTCATCCACAAGGGGCGGTACTGGCGGATCCGCCGGGCCATCGCGTACGTCCTCGCCGCCGTGTTCCTCGGCCTGCCGCACGTCTGGGTTGGCGGCCACCCGGCCGTCATGTTCGACATCGCCAACCGCCGCTCGCACGTGTTCGGTGCGACCTTCTACCCCACCGACACGCTCATCCTGGTGTCGCTGGGCTTTGGCGTGATCGTCACGGTGTTCTTCGTCGCCTCGGCGTTCGGCCGCATGTGGTGCGGCTACTCGTGCCCGCAGACGGTCTGGCTCGAGTTCTTCTTCCGCCCGATCGAGGCGTTCCTGGAGGGCGGGCCGTACAAGCAGCGGAAGCTGGACAACGCACCGTGGAGTACCCGCAAGGTCGCGATCAAGACGGCGAAGTGGGCAGCGTGGACGGCCCTGGCCCTGCTGATGTCCACGACCTTCGTCGCGTACTTCACCGGGTGGGGCCCGCTCGTCCGCGGCGTCGCCACGAACCCGCTGGCCTGGGCCGGACCCCTGTTCGCGATCGCCCTCGTCACCGCCGCCATCGTGTTCGACTTCGGCTGGTTCCGCGATCAGATGTGCACGATCGCGTGCCCGTACGGGCGCCTGCAGAACGTGCTGTCCGACGAGGACACCATCCTGGTGGCGTACGACGAGAAGCGCGGCGACCCGAAGGTGAAGCTGAAGGACCGCGTGGAAGGGGTGCGCGCCGGCGACTGCATCGACTGCCGCGCCTGCGTCAACGCCTGCCCCACCGGCACCGACATCCGCCGCGGCCTGCAGCCCGAGTGCATCGGCACGGCGCAGTGCATCGACGCGTGCAACGAGGTGATGACGGCGCAGCGCAAGCCAATCGGCCTGATCCGCTACACCTCGGAGCGCGAGCAGAAGGGCGGCGCCAGGCGTCTCTGGCGGCCCCGCACGCTGGCCTACCTGGCGCTGATGGCAGTCGCGTGGGGAACTCTCGGAACGCTGGTGCTGACGCGCGGCGAGGCGCTGGTCGAGATCGTGCGGGGCGGGCGCGAGGCGTACCGGCTGCTCCCGGGCGGCGAGGTCGCCAACCAGCAGCGCGTGCGGGTGACCAACCAGGTTGCCGAAACGCAGCGCATCACCATCGAGCTGCTCCACCCGGCCGGCGCCCGGCTGATCGTCGCCGAATCGCCCATTGTCGTCGCGCCGAACGCGGTGACGACGGTCAACGTGGTCACCACGGTGCCGCGTTCCGCCTTCAACGACGGGCAAGTGACGGCGCGGTACCTCGTCCGCTCGGACCGCGGGTTCCGGAAGGAGATGGAGTTCATGCTGCTCGGGCCGTTCGGTGGAACAGGAGGACGGCCATGAGCAACTCGCAGGACAGGACGGCAAGGGGCACGACCGGCGTGCGCTCGATCCTCCACCTCATCTCGGAGTACCGCTGGCCGATCTACCTGGGCGCGCTGCTCGCGATGCCGATCGTCGCCACGGGGGTGCTCGTCCACGTCGCGACACGGCCCGACAGCCCTCGCCCAATCGTGGGCTACTACGAGGCCGCCAGGGCGTGGGACGCCGACGAGGCCGTGGCCGAGGCCAGCCGGCAGCTGGGATGGTCGGTCCGTTACGAGCTGTCGCCCGACATCCCGCACTACCCGGGGATGCCGCGACCGGTGGACGTCCACGTGGCCAATCGCGGGGGGAAGCCAGTCTCAGGGCTCGCGGGCAGCCTGTTCGCCGTTCGCCCCGCCGGCCCACACCCGGCCCAATCGGGGCAGCTCACCGAGCTGCCGCACCGGCCCGGAACTTACCGCGCGCTCGTCCGTCTCGACGAGGCCGGCGCCTGGGACGTGCGGCTCGACGTGCGGCAGCAGGCGCTCCGGTTCGTCCACGCAGCGCGGCTGATGGTGCCGGCCGGCGACGCGCTTCCCGCGGGGAGGACGCGGTGAAAGGGCGCATCCTGCCGTCTCGCGGCGGCGCCGATCGTCGCGGCGAAGGCCTGGCCGCGGCCCGGCTGCACGAGGGCGCTGATGCCCCGCCGTCCCGTTGCGCACACTGCACCCTCCCTGTTCCCGCCACGATGCGGCGTGAGGGCGAGCAGCGGCAGTTCTGCTGCAGCGGCTGCCGGCAGGTCTACACCCTGGTGCACGAGTGGGGGCTCGACCAGTACTACCGTCTGGCGGCCCAGCAACAGGCCTCGCTCGAGCCGGCCCGCGTGACCGGCCGCTCGTTCGACGACTTCGACGACGAGGGCGTGCGGGCCGAGGCCACCGCCCCCGCGGGGGCCGAGCGTCTCAGGACCCGGCTCTATCTCGAGGGCGTCCACTGCGCGGCCTGCGTCTGGCTCGTGGAAAAGCTGCCGGCCGTCCTGGCGGGCGTGGACGAAGTCCGGCTCAACGCGGGCACCGGTGTCGCGGAGGTCACCTGGCGGCCGGATCGCACGCGCCTCTCGGCCGTCGGCCGCGCGCTCGATCGGCTCGGCTACACGCCGCACATCCACCGCGCGTCACGCGCGCAGGAGGCGCGGCGGGCTGAAGACCGGGCCGGCCTGGCGCGCACCGGCGTCGCGGCTGCCTGTGCGATGAACCTGATGTTCCTACACGGGGCGATCTACGCCGGCGAGCACTCGGGGATGGACAGCCCGTACGAGACCTTCTTCCGCTGGCTCTCGTTCGGCGTCGCCCTGCCGGTGATCCTCTACTCGGCGCGCCCGTTCTATCAGACCGCCCTGGCCGGCCTGAGGGCCGGGATGGTTCACATCGATCTGCCGATCGCGATCGCGCTGACCGTGTCGTTCGCGGCCAGCGCAGTGAACACGATCCGAGGCACCGGGTCGCTCTGGTTCGATTCGCTCGCGATGATCGTGGCCGCGCTGCTCGGCGCGCGGCAGCTTCAGCGCTGCGCCCAGCGCGCGGCGCTCGAACGCGCCGACAGCCTGCGGGGCGTGGCCTTCCTCGAGTTCGCGCGACGCCTCGAGGGCGACCTCCCTGGCGCCCCCACCGTCGAGGTCCCGCTAACGGCCCTCGCACCCGGCGACCGGGTCGAGGTTCGATCGGGCGAGTTGGTGCCAGTTGACGGGGTCGTGCTCTCGGGCCGCTCCTCCCTCGACAACGCGGTTCTCACGGGCGAGGCGACGGCGCAGCCCGTGAAGGAGGGTGACGCGGTTTACGCGGGCGCCACCAACCTTGGCGCGCGGCTCGTCGTCCGGGTCGATGCCGCCGGCGCCAAGACACGTGTCGGAACGCTGCTGGCAATCGTCCAGGAGGCGCTGGCAAGAAAGCCCGCCCTGCTGCGAACAACCGACCGCCTCGCGCGGCGGTTCGCGCAGGCCGTTCTCGGCCTCGCGGTCATCACCGCCGCGGCGTGGCTTCCCAAGGG
>JARKSS010000233.1 GCA_029974175.1 Vicinamibacterales bacterium | reverse complement strand
AGGCCGTCAGCGCGATCTGCACGCTGCGCGTGTCGTTCCGCTGAGCGGGTGTGCCGTTGTCGCGCTTCTCGCCGAACGGGTTCACCCGCACGGTGCCGGTGAACGCGGGGCTGCGCGTCCACGTGACGGCGCCCAATCCGGAGAGGTGCTCGACGCCGGCCTCGACGTCAATCGGTCCCCGGTCGCGGGCCGCCACGACCGGTGCGCGGCCAGCGCGCGCCGCCTCGAGCGCCCCCATCACGCGCCACCCGGTTCGTTGCACACCGCCGAACCCCGAGACGCGGCCGGTCGCCCGCGAGCCGGCCTCGGTCACGAGCCTCGCGTCGGTCCCGCTGGCCGACGCGGTCAGCACCTGCACCACGCCGCCAACTGCGCCAGCACCGTACCGATCGCTCCAGCCGCCGCGCGCGACCTCGACCCGATCGATTGCCGCCGACGGTACGCGGTTCCAGTACACCCAACCGCCGAACGGGTCGTTCGCGGGAACGCCGTCAGCGAGAACGAGGGCCCGTGAGGCGCCCGACGCCGCCAGCCCGCGCAGCGACACGCCTTGGGCCGTCGGGTTCGCGGTGCGGGACGACGATCGCCGGAACAAGCTGAAGCCAGGCGTCGTGGCAAGCACGTCGTCCAGCGCGCGGCCGGGCACCAGCATCAGCGCCGCAGCATCCAGCACCGACGTGCTGGCGGAGGTGCCTGCCTCGCGGAGTGCGGCGGCGACGGTCACCGATTCCGAGAAGAGGCCCGCACCGAGAACGAGCCGGAGATCCTGGAGGTGCTGCCCTGCCGAGACCTCGACGTGGAGGGATGCCGGCGCGAGGTTGGTGGCCGTTGCGAGGAGGTCCGTCGGACCGGAGGAGACGACCAGGGAGAAGCTGCCGTCGTCGGAGGTATGCGTGGCCGCCACGAGCCGGTTCGCCCGACGCGCCTCCACCGTCGCCCCTGCGACCGGGGCACCCGACAGGTCAACAACCTGGCCCGTGAGCGAGGCGTCCTGCCCCTGAGCCGGATTCTCCTGGCCAGCGGCGCCGCTCGCGAACACCAGGGTGAGGGCGGCAAATGCGAGGTGGGCGAAGGACCGTGCGAGGTGGGGGCGGCGTGACACAGGGGGACTCAGCAACCGCAGGCCTTCAGGCCTGCGCCTCTGCAACCGGTGGGCGAACCGGCCGCACCGGCGTTCTTCCGGCCGCCTGCCCAGGGAGTTGCACCGCAGGCCCGGCAAATCGGAGGATAGAGAAAAGGGTACAGGATGCCGGGCGAGAACGGAACAAGGCGTGGCTGGAGGAGGCGGTGGGCGGCCGTCGCGGTAGCCGTGGCCCCGCTCGTCCTGGCGGGCTGCTCCGAGAAAGCCGAGCCGACGGGGGCACGGCTCGCCGGCGGCGACGCCGCCCGCGGACGCCGTGCCATCGAGCGCTTCGGCTGCGGCGCCTGCCACACCATCCCGGGCATCGAGGGGGCGCGCGCGACGATTGGTCCGTCGCTGGGCGACCTCGACAAACGGCCGCAGCTCACCGGCGGACTGGAGAACACCCCCGAGAACCTGGTGCGGTGGGTGCGGCACCCGCAGCAGGTCAGGCCGGGAACGACGATGCCCGATCTCGGCGTCGGCGAGCGCGACGCTCGCGACATTGCCGCCTACCTGTATCGCTAGCACACGGGACTACCGGGACAGGATGCGCGACAGGGCAGGGTCGGCGGGGACCGAGGGGCACGCTTCGGCGCGGCGGGTCCACAGCGAGTCGGCCAGCGCCAGCGAGTCGGTGACCGAACGCGAGGCCGGCCGGTTGCGCCCCGCCCCGCGCACCAGTTGCTCGGCCTTCGCGACCAGGCCCGCCGTGTCCCGGTCGAACGGCCTCGGGGCGCAGGACTGAAAGGCTTCGAGAGTCGCTTCCAGCAGCACGACGCCCCGCCGCCGCCGCTCGGCGGCGGAAATCCCCCTCGCGAGCGGGTCGAGTGTCAGCACGCGCTCGGCCACCGAAGCCTGGACACGGACGCTCTCGTCTCCGGGGTTCAGCCGCAGCGCCTCCCGGAACGCCCGCACCGAGGTCAGCGTGTTGCCGAGCGCCCACTCCGCCTCGCCAAGGCCCGCGTACGCAGCGACGTTGCCCGGATTCGTCCCGATCACCTCGCGGAACACCGATCGGGCCTCGAAGGCCGACCCCAGGTCGAGCAGGGCACGCCCGATTCGCACCCCGGTGGCCGGGTCGTTCCTGTGCTCGGACAGCTGCAGCAGCTCGGCAACCGCCTGCCGCTTGCGCCCCGACGACTGAAGCATCTGCACGTACTCGAATGTCGCCTGCGTCAGCCCCGCCCCGCCCGCCGGCCATTCCCCTTCGACGGCCCGCCGGTAGGCCTCGAGGGCGGCTGCCTCGTTCCCCTCACGCCGCTCCACGCGCGCCATGGCCAGCAGCGCCGGACCGTTCCTCGGTTCGCGTTCGATCACCTGCCCCAGGTAGACGCGAGCCTCCGCCGTCCGATCGGCTTCGCCGAGCGCAACCCCCAGAGCCAGCCGGTACTGGTCGTGTCGTGCCAGCGACAGCGCCTGCCGGAACCGCTCGGCCGCCTCGGCGTGGCGGTTGGCGCGTGCCAGCTCGGCTCCCTCGCGATATGCCGCCGACGCGCGATCCTCCCGCGACGTGTAGTACTGGTGAACGAGGAACGTTCCGACCAGGAACAGCCCGAGCACGCCGGCGACGACCGCCGTCAGCAGCGCACGCGCCGGAGCCGGCTCGGCGGCCGTCGTCGCCGCCGCCCTCGCCTCGGCGAGCTTCCGATAGGCGCCGGGAAGGTCGGCAAGGGCGATCACGCCAATCTGCCTGCCCCGATCCTCGCGGCTGACAACCGGCAACTCGGTGACGCCGCACTCCCCCATCCGCCGAAGCGCCACTTCGGCGCCCTCGTCCGGGTAGACTCGCGGCGTACCGGCCGGGATCGTCTTCATCTCCGCCGGTCTCATCGCCTGCTCGACGAGCGGCCCCGAGCGCGCGGCGCGTGGCGCAGGCAGGCGGATGCCGTCCTGGTCGAGCAGCGCCTCGTAGACCGGCCGCCGCTGGAAACGCTGCGAGATGAAGTAGCTGAGCAGGTTCGCGATCATCAACGGGACGATGATCGAGTAGTCGCGGGTGATCTCGAAGATCATGATCACCGACGTCATCGGCGCCCGGACGATCCCCGCGAACGCGGCGCCCATCCCGACCAGGGCGTAGGCGCCGGGACTACCGGTCACCTCGGGCAGCCACGCGTGCGCCACGCCGCCCACCGTGCCCCCCAGCATTGCGCCGATGAAGAGACTCGGGCCGAAGATGCCGCCCGCATTCCCGGACGCGTAGCAGGCCGCGGTCGCCACGACCTTCAACCCGAGCAGCAGCGCCATGGTCCCGAGAAGCACCCGCCCGTTGAGCGCGTCCCCCACGTGCGCGTACCCGACGCCCAGCACCTCGGGAACGAACCACCCGATCAGCCCGACCATGAGGCCGCCGGCGGCAGGCTGCAAGGCGAGCGTCCAGCGCGGGAGGCGCAGGAAGCGGGCCCGCAGCGCGAGCAGCAGCTTGACGAACGCGACCGACACGAGGCCGCCGGCCAGGCCCAGGATGGCGTAGAGCGGCAGTTCGACCGGGTGCACCAGCTCGTAGGCGGGGACGTGGAACAGCGGCTCGTCGCCGAGCATCAGGTTCAACACCGCCCAGCTCGTGGCGGCGCTGATGACGACCGACCCGAGGACGCGCGCGTGCAGGTCGCCGAGTATCTCCTCGAGGGTGAACAGGACGCCCGCGATCGGCGTGTTGAAGGCCGCCGCCACCGCCGCCGAGGTCCCGACCGGCACCAGCGCCTGGATGTGCCGGGGCCCGAGCCCCAGGCGCTGCCCCAGCACCGAGGCCACGCCGGCGCCGACGTGCACCGTCGGCCCTTCACGCCCCAACGCGATCCCGCTCGAGAGCGAGATCGATGAGCAAAGGAACTTGCCGATGACGGTCCGCGCGCGAATGATCCCGCGCCGCAGCACCAGCGTCGCCTTGGTCTGCGGAATGCCGCTGCCGCGCGCCTCGGGGAAGAACCGGACCAGGAGCCACCCGCTGATCAGTGCGCCCAGCACCGGTACGACCA
>JARKSS010000231.1 GCA_029974175.1 Vicinamibacterales bacterium | reverse complement strand
CCGGCCGCGTCTTCGATCTGGCGGACCAGCTCGAAGATGCCGCCCCCGTCCTGGACGAGGCGCTCGAAGAAGACGGCGTCGGCCGGGTCGGTCGAATAGACAGCCGCCTTGACGCTCGCCGAACCGACATCGATCCCGACGTGGATGGACATGCCCTGCTCTCGCCGTGCCGGGGGCAGGACACGGTGATGTCACGCGATGACAGTAGACGGTTGTGCCGCCGGGGGGTGCGCACCGGCGCGCCCCCAGGCGGCCCTGCCAGACCCCGGAGCTCACCGCGGTTGGCGTGTTCGCTCCGGCAGAAACGGGGCTGCAGCCTCGTCCGGCGGCGCGAGGGTCTCAGGCCTGCGCCCGCCGCCGCTGGTACTCGGCCAGCGGCACCGAGAACTGCTGCTCGATCCGCTCGCGGAGGTAGTGCCCGCCATTGTACGCGCAGAACGGAATCACCCGGCCTGCGGGGGTGGCGTAGTGGATCAGGCAGCGCCGCACGCGCTCGAGCTCGTAGTTGTAGCCGTCCATGAAGTGCATGCCGGCCACCAGCAGCATCTTGTAGGTGTCGGCCTGCGGCCCGCGCCCGACCTTCTTGTCGAGCAGGCCCTGGAGCGTGCGGGTGAACTTGGCGAAGTCCATCCCCCGGGGCGCCCCCTCGGGCTTGAAGAACGAGCGCAGGTCGTTGAAGGCCCCCGCCTTCTGGAAGATCTTGAAGCGGGCGTTCGCCATCTTCACCGAGCGTTCGTCGAGCGCCTTGAACATCCCCTCGACGTCGATGAACTGGGTCACCGGCACGCCCCGCTTCGACCCCGGCTCGATCGCCAGGTAGGTCCCCATCGAGCAGTGCGGGTGGCACGTCATGTGGACCGTCGGGTCGTCGCGCATCGCGGAGATGAACTTCGAAATCGGGCTCACCAGGCTGAGCGGGTACCAGTCCGCGGTGGCCGTGTAGCCCGCGTCCGAGATGGCGTGGACGAGGTCGGGGATCGTGTAGCGCAGGCGCCGCCGCTCTTCGTGGCTCACGCGCCCCGTCAGCGCCACCGGCTGGTAGCTGATGCCGCTGGTGACGTCGATGTTCTCGATGGCGAACCGCAGGATTGGCACCACCTGGTCGTCGTTGATCGTCCGGGCGATCGTCGGCACGTAGACGATCTTCATGCCCGCGCGCCGGATCGACTCCACGGCCTTCAGCTTGACGTCGAGCATCGGCCGGCCGCGCAGCTCCTTGTAGACCCGGTCGTCGAGCCCGTCGAACTGCAGGTAGATCGTGTGCAGGCCGGCCTCGGCCGCGCGCGCGGCAAAGTCGGGATCGGACAGCTTGATGCCGTTCGACGCGATCTGCAGGTGCGAGAAGCCCAGCTCCTGCGCGTCGCGCAGGATGTCGAAGAAGTCGGGGTGGATGGTCGGCTCGCCGCCCGAGAACTGGACGACCCGCCCCTGCACCGGCTGCTCGCGGCGGTAGAGCCGCAGCATTTCCTTCACCTGCTCGCGCGTCGGCTCGTACACCGAGCCGGTGACGTTCGCGTTGGCGAAGCAGATCGGGCAGGTCAGGTTGCAGCGGTTGGTGAGGTCGATGTTGCCGAGCGCCGTGTGACTGGTGTGCTGCTGGCACAGCCCGCAGTCCCTCGGGCACTCCTCGCTCTGGGTGAAGGGGTTGCTCAGGCCGCGGAAATCACCGAACTCCCACTTCTCCGCCTTGAGGAACAGCTCGACGTCCGACCAGTACAGGTCCTTCACGTACCCGTGCTCGGGGCACGTCTTCTCCATCCACACCCGGCCGTCCTCGGCGAACATGCGCGCGTCGATGACCCGCCCGCAGCCGGGCTCCGGGCAAATCGACTCCACCGTCTTGGGCAGCCCCTTGGTGATGTTGTTGATCGGGGCCCCGCTGAAGGTGGTCTCCATCCCAGGGTCCGATTCCTGCACCCGTTTCAGCATAGGTCGTGCTCCACCTGGTAGACAGTCCTGCGGCTCACGTCGTGGCGCAATGCTGGGGGCCAGGCCGATGACGCACTGGTGGGCCGGCCCTCATTCTCCGCTGTTCCCGGCCCGGCTGTAACGGAGCTGCAGCGAACGGGCAATTGGGGCGGTCGAACTGGCAAAACCCTCCCCGAAAAGCCAGCTCTTCCGTCGCCGTGGGTCGGCTGAAGACGTCAGTGAAAAGACCACGAGGATCACAAAGGACAAGGGGAGAAGAGGTGTGCAGCAAGGGCGCGCCAGCAGGTCTCCGGCGGCCGCTTCTTTGTGCTCTTTCCCTTTGTGTTCTTTTCCTTTGTGTTCTTTGTGTCTTTTGTGGTGGTGATCGCTGTGGTGGGAATCGTCCTTCGTGGTTCAGGCGCGCGTGAGGCGGCGCTCGATCTCCTCGAGCGGCACACCCTTGGTCTCGGGCACCATCGTGGCGACCCAGATCAGCTGCAGCACCATCATCCCGCAGAAGAAGAGGAACACCGTGCCGGGCGCAAACGAGGTCACCATCTTCGGGAAGAAGGTGGTGAGGAGCGCCGCGAACAGCCAGTGGGTGAAGCTGCCGAGCGCCTGGCCGTTCGCGCGGTGGCGGTTGGGGAAGATCTCGGAGATGAAGACCCAGATCACCGCCCCCTGCCCCACGGCATGCGCGGCGATGAAGGCGAAGAGGCATGCGGGGACGATCGCGGCGTGCCCGGTGTAGAACGCCCACGAGGTGAGGCCCAGCGAGGTGATGTAGCCGAACGAGCCGATGAGAAGCAGCGTGCGCCGCCCCAGGCGGTCGATGAGCCACAGGCCCACGAAGGTGAAGACCAGGTTCGTCAGGCCGACGCCGACCGACTGCAGCAGGGCCGCCCGGGCGGCGAGGCCGGCCATCTCGAAGATGCGCGGCGCGAAGTAGAGGACGGCGTTGATCCCCGAGAGCTGGTTGAAGAAGGCGATGAGGAAGGCCAGCAGGATCGGCACCCGCAGCAGCCGTCCCCAGAAGGGACCCGCCTCCCCCTTCTCGAACGAGAGCGCGAGGATCTCGTCGGCCTGGGCCTCGATCCGGGCCGAAGGCGCGTCGGGCTCGATCAGGTGCAGCACCTGCAGGCCCGCGGCCCGGTCGCGCTTCCGGCCGAGCAGCCAGCGCGGGCTCTCCGGGAGGAGCAAGCACAAGGCGGTGTAAGCGAGTGCCGGGACCGCCTCGACGCCCAGCATCCACCGCCAGGCGCTCGGGCCAATGCCGGCCAGCAGCGCGTTCGACACGAACGCGGCCAGGATCCCCACGACGATGTTGAACTGGAAGAGGCCGGCCAGCCGCCCGCGCCGGCGCGGGGGGGCAATCTCGGCGATGTAGAGGGGCGAAGCGACCGTGGACGCCCCGACGCCAAGGCCGCCGATGAACCGGGCGGCGATCAGCGTGAAGACCCCCGTGGCCGATGCCGACCAGACGGCCGAGACCGCGTAGAGCACACCGATCCAGATCAGCGTGCGCCGGCGCCCGAACCGATCGGTCGGCCACCCGCCGAACATGGCCCCGATGACGGTCCCGTAGAGCGCCGACCCCATCGCCAGGCCGTGCATCCCCGGGCTGAGGCCCCACAGCCGCTGGATGGTCTGCTCGGCGCCCGAGATGACCACCGTGTCGAAGCCGAAGAGAAAGCCTCCGAGCGCCGCGGTGATGGACCAGAGAAGGATGCGTGGGTTCATGGCTGGGTCGGTCGGGCGCGAGGGGGGCGTCAGGCTTGCGCCAGGATGCGGCAGACGCGCTCGGCGTTCTCGCGGACCTCGTCCTTCACGCGCGGGAACATCCCGACAAACACCGCGTCGGTCGGCTTGATGCTCGCAAAGGCGGTCCGGAAGGCCTCGTCGATGGCGCCCTCCTCGATCCGGCCGGCGGCCAGGATCTTGTACGCGAAGCACGGCTTCGACGTCTGGCGCATGAACTGGTACATGCGGGGAGGATCGCTCTGCAGGTACAGCTCGCTCGGCATCTCGAGCAGCTCGCCGCCGAGCACCTTCCGCCACTCGTCCTTCGTGCGGGTGATGTTGTAGGCGCAGCCCGCGTAGAAGTCCACGTCCCAGCCCTGCTCTTCAACGAGCGCCAGCACCTCGGGCTTGTGGCTGCCCACGCCCACCAGGCAGCCCAGGTCGCGGATCTGCTTGCACCATTCGCGGACGCTGTCGAGCTTGCCCTCCTGGTACGCCCTGTCGGTGCGGCCGCCGTGATGGTAGATGGCGAGCGGCTTGCGGGCAGCGTGGAAGGACTTCATGTCGTCCATCCCCTGCACCACCAGGTGCATCGAGCCGCCCTCGGCCCGGAAGCGATCGAGATCGTGGCCCGCGCGGCCGAGATCGACGTAGTTGTACGTGTTGATGCCGAACCGGCTGCACTGGTGCAGCACGTCGCACACGCGCTCGGCGGTGTAGTAGTCGCGCATGATCGCCGAGAGCGTGTTGTTGAAGTGCGAGAAGCCGTAGAACGGGTTGCACCCGACGATCAGGCGGCTGATCTCGACGCCGCCGAACCGCACTTTCGGCACCTGCACGCGCGAGGCCGGGATGGGCGGGGCTGCCGGGGACTGGACCCCGCCCCGGCCCTGGCCGGCCGCCGGACGGGAAGCCGCGGCCGCACCGACCGCAGCCGCCGCCGACTGGAGAAACGTTCGCCGGGTGTGCGACATGTTCAACCCCGCATGGGAATCCCGACTCTTGACTCCCGACTCCTGAATCCCGAATCCCGAATCCCGATTCCCGATTCCCGAATCCCGATTCCTGCGGCCGCTTATAGCATGCCGGTGAGACGCGGTGCAAACGGTCCGCTTGCCGCAAGGCGCCGTGGCGCGTATGGTACGCGGCATGTCACGACAATCTCCTCCCAGCCGTCGTTCGTTCATCGAGTCCGCAGGCGTCGCCGCCGCGGCCGCCTGGGCCACCGGCCCCTACATCCTGCGCGCCCAGCCGGGCGACAAGCTCCGGATTGCCATCATCGGCTGCGGCGGGCAGGGAGCCGCGAACCTGAAGCGGGTCTCGAGCCAGCACATCGCCGCCCTGTGCGACGTGAACCGCACCGCCCTCGACAGGGCCGCCGCCATCTTCCCGAAGGCGCGCAGGGAAACGGATTTCCGACGCCTGTACGACCATCCGTCCGAGTTCGACGCCGTCGTCGTCAGCACGACCGAGCACACGCACGCCTTCGCCACGCTGCCGGCCCTGCAACTAAAAAAGCACGTGTACTGCGAGAAGCCGCTCGCCTACAACGTGCACCAGACGCGCATCATCCGCGAGGCTGCCGCGCGCGCCGGCGTCGCCACCCAGATGGGAACGCAGATCCACGCGGGCGACAACTACCGCCGGGTCGTCGAACTGGTACAGGGCGGTGCCATCGGCAAGGTTTCCGAGTGCCACGTGTGGGTGGGCCGCGCCTGGGGCTGGCACGCCAGCGAGGCCGAGGCGAAGGCCGCCAAGGACATCGTCTTCGTGCAGGACCGCCCGGCCGGCACCGACCCGGTCCCGCCCGAGCTCGACTGGGACCTGTGGCTGGGCCCGGCGCCGGCGCGCCCCTACAACAACGTCTACCTGCCCGGGCCGAAGTGGTACCGGTGGTGGGACTTCGGCAACGGAACGATGAGCGACCTCGGCAGCCATTGGATCGACCTGGCGTTCTGGGCGCTGAAGCTGCACGCCCCGGCCACCATCGAGGCGGCGGGCCCCGCGCCGAACCCCGAGATCGCGCCGGCCTCGATGAAGGTGCGCTACGAGTACAAGGCGTCGGGGGATCAGCCGGAGGTCACGCTGACCTGGTACCAGGGCACGATGAAGCCGGATCTGCTGACCAAGGGCGAGATCCCGGCCTGGCCGAGCGGGGTGCTGTTTGTCGGCGACAAGGGGATGCTCATTGCCGACTACCGCCGGCACGCGGTGCTGCTCGGGGACAAGGTGCAGGAGTTCAAGCGACCGCCACAGTCGATCCCGAAGTCGCTCGGCCACCACGAGGAGTGGATCGAGGCCTGCAAGACGGGCGCGCCGACGACCTGCAACTTCGAATACGCGGGGTGGCTGACCGAGGCGAACCACCTCGGGAACGTGGCGTACCGGGTCGGGAAGAAGCTCGAATGGGACGCCGAGCGGATGCGCGCGACCAACGCCCCGGAGGCGGAGCCGTACCTCACCCGCGAGCACCGGGCGGGGTGGAAGCTGGTGTAAGAAAGGGGCGACACACGTGTCGCCCCTTTCCTCAGCCTCAACCCTGAGCCTTGAGCCCTGAGCCGTGAGCCTTGGGCCCTGGGCCTGCTATCTCCTCTCCGGCGCGGTCTGCTCTGCCGTCGTCACCCCCGGCGGCAGTTCCATGATCTTCACGTTGCGGAAGTGGATCTCGGCCCCCTCGGCCTCGAGGCACAGGTAGCCCTTCTTCCGCGTGGACTTGCCGATGCCGTTGACGAACTTGCCGTTGACGGCCAGCTTGATCACGCCGTCCACCGCCACGACGTCGTAGACGTTCCACTGCCCCCGCCCCTTCGCCCGCTTCTCGATCGAGCTGCTGCGCTCTCCGCGGGGATTGTCGGGGACGGTCTTCACGCCGCCCACGCCCCACACCTCGCCATGAACGTAGTCGTCGGTCGGGACGACGCCGCCGCGGGCGTTGAGGCGCGGCCACTCGAGCTCGAGCATCTGGATCTCGACGCCGTCGGGCAGGCGGCTCTTCGGGTTCGGGTCGGCGTTGCTCCAGGCGAAGACGCCCGAGTTGCCGCCCGGCTCCATGTGCATCCACTCGATGTGCAGGACGAAGTTCTCGTACATGCGGTCGGTGCACATCACGCCGATCGGCTTGCCCGTGCTGACGAGGATCCCGTCGCGCACGGTCCACGTGTCGGGAGCGGTGTTGATGTTCACCCAGCCCGCCAGGTCCTTGCCGTTGAACAGGTCCTGGAACTGGAACGGGGCTGGCGCCTGCGCGAAGGCGGGGGCGGCGAGGAGGCCGAAGGCAAGCGCGAGCGTTGTTCTCATGGGCCTATGGTAACCGTTGAACGGCGCCGGGAGGGCCGACCCCGACCGCGGCACCTCAGGTCCGCCCGGCGTCATCGAGGCGCCGCGCCAACTCCTCGAAGGCCGGCGTCGGACCCTTCCAGCGCAGTTCCTCCACGTCGGCGAAGAGGCGCGCGTCGGTGCGCAGCGTGGCGAGCGTGCGGAACAGGTACGCAAGGTCGCGCGTCGCCGCCAGCGTCCGCGCGAGCGCGGCGGGGTTGTGCGCGTTGACGCCCCATTGCCGCCAGTCGTCGGGGATCGCCTCCAGGTGGCGGTAGCGCGCGAGCACCGCGGCCGTCGACTTCGCCCCCCAGCCGGCGAGGCCCGGATAGCCGTCGGCAGCATCGCCGACCAGCGCCAGGTAGTCGGGGATGGACTCGGGCCTCACGCCGAACTTCGCCTCGACGCCCGCTTCGTCCAGCACGACGCCGGTGCGGCGGTTCAACTGCACCACCCGCGCACCGCGCACCACCTGCGCGAGGTCCTTGTCGGGCGTGCAGACGATCACTTGCTCGACGCGCCGGTCCGAGGCGGCGGCCGCCGCCCCGGCCGCCAGCGCATCGTCGGCCTCGAGTTCGCCCATGGGCCAGACGGTAACCCCCGCAGCCGAAAGCGCCTCCTCCAGCAGGGGGAACTGCTCGAGCAGGTCGGCCGGCACCCCCTCGCTCGTCTTGTAGCCCGGCCAGAGGCGGTTTCGGAACGACTCGATCACGTGGTCGGTGGCGACTCCAACATGCGTGGCGCCACTCGAAACCATGCCCAGGACCGAGTGCACCACGCCCCGCACGGCCGCCACCTCGCGGCCGTCCGGGTCGCGCGCCGGCGGCAGGGCGTGGTAATGGCGGAACAGCTCGTAGGTGCCGTCGATCAGGTGAATGCGCATTGGGGGCCTCTGCACGCGTTGACAGACCGCACAAGAAGACGCGGCCTGGACCGTGTCAGACCGTGTGCATCCGGATCTGGTGGTTGAGCTTGTGGATCTCGCGGCGCACCGCCTTGAGTTTCTCGTGGTCGTGGGCCGCGAGGGCGGCGTCGCGCTCCTTCTTCAGCTCGCGCATCCGGGCCTTGATGCTGAGGCGGTCGAACCCGGCCGCGGTCTGATGCTCCCCGTGGGTCGGGATGTGGAGCGCCTTGGCGATGGCCACGAGCAGGTGCTCCTTGTTCATCTGGGTGTAGCCGCGCACCGCCTCGTCGGTGATCCCCTTGGCGATCTCACGCAACTCGTGGACGGTCTTCCCTTTCAGCTCCTGATAGGTGAACGTCTCGGGCATGCGATCCTCCACTGGAATGCCGGAAACGGCGGCATTCTACCGCGCCCGGCCGGCGGGCGCTTCCGGGGACGCCGGTTTGCGTAGTACGCTTCGGGTGCCGCCGCGGCCGCGGACGGCTCCTCATCCACCATCACCCGCGAGGCGAGCATGAGCGACTTCCACCAGAACGGTCCCGTCACCGCACTGCCCCGGCTGCTCGACCGGTCGATCGAGGAACTCGAGGCCGAGATCCTGCCGCTGACGCCAAAGTTCCCGGTGTCGCTGGTGATCCCGATGATCCCCTCCGAGCTGGATCGTCCCGCGCTCGCCCGGATCCTCGCCGAGCTGTGCGAGGTCCGGTACCTCCACTCGGTCGTCATCTCGCTCAACAAGGCGACGCGCGACGACTACCACCGCACGCTCGAGTACTTCGCGCCCTACCCTGGTAACACGGTCGTCGTGTGGAGCGAGTCTCCGGCGGTGCAGCGGTTCTTCGAGGGGCTCGAACAGGCCGGCCTGGAGGTCGGGTCGCCCGGCAAGGGCCGCGCCTGCTGGTTGGCGATGGGATACCTGCTCGCCGAGGAAAAGGCCGACTACGTTGCCTTCATCGACGCCGACATCGCGAACTTCAGCCGGGAGATGCTGGCGCGGCTCATCCTGCCCGTGGTGGATCCGATCCTCGATTTCGACTTCGCCAAGGCCTACTACGCGCGGTTCTCCGACCGGCTCCACGGGCGCGTGACACGGCTCTACCTCTCGCCGCTGCTGGCCGCCTTCACGCGGCTCATCGGCGACCATACCTACATCCGCTACCTCTCGTCGTTCCGCTACGCCCTTTCAGGCGAGTTCGCCGTCCAGCGCGATCTGGCGTCGAGGATGCGGCTGCCCTCCGACTGGGGGCTCGAGATCGTGTCGCTCTTCGAGGTCCTGCGGCACCGCGCCCCCGTTCGCCTCTGCCAGGTGGAAATCGCCGACCGCTACGAGCACAAGCACCAGGACCTCTCGGGGGAGGATCCCTCGCGCGGGCTGAACCGGATGGCGCGCGACGTCGGCACCCACCTGCTGCGCACGCTGGCCGCCGCCGGCGTCGTCCTCTCGTCCGGCCTGCTGGAGAGCCTGATGGCCGCCTACCAGCGCGAGGCCGAAGACGCCGTTGCCAGCAGCTACGCCGTCGCCGCGATCAACGGCCTGCGGCACGACCGGCACCAGGAAGAACTGAACGTGCAGACGTTCGCCAGCGCGCTGCGCGCGGCCATCGAGGAGTTCCACAAAGACCCCCTCGGCCCGCCGCTGGTCCCCAACTGGGCGCGCGTCTGGGCTGGCCTGCACGAGGCAGGGCCCCAGCTGCTCGCCGCCGTCGCCAAGGGGGCGGACGGGCACGCGAGCAACGGGGGAGGCTGCAGGTAGGAAACGGTCTCGCCCCTACCGGAATGCGTGGTCGGCGGCAAGCGCGAGAAGCAGGTAGTCGGTCGTCCCGCCCCCGAGCACGTACTCGGTCTGCTGCCAGAGGAACGGCCACTCCAGCAGTTCCGGGAAGTCGGGCCGGATGAGCGCGGTCCCGGACACGCTGCCGCCCGGGATGTATCCCCAGTCGGCCCGGTTGAAGCCGTACCCGACCGTGACCGAGCGCGAGCCCACACCCGAGACGAACGAGGCGTTGTTCGGGCCGGGGTGGCACCCCAGCACGAAGTTGAGCGCGCGCAACATCGGCTCGCGGGGGAAGATCTCGGGGAACGCGGCGTTGAGGAAGTACTGCTCCATGCCGAAGCGCTGGATCCCCCAGCCGGCGCCCCAGATGTCCGGCTCGTACGGCACCCCGTACGGCGTCTTCGCCGCCATCTTCTCCACTTCGGCTCGGTACGCGCGCGCCGCCTCGGTCATCGCGGCGGTAAAGCCCGCGTCACCGATGGCACCAAGCGCGCGGCTCACGATCCACCCCGTCCCGCGGAAGGTCTTCACGATCGTCTCCCGCTCCGAGAGCAGGTAGTCCGCGTAGCGGCGGTCGCCGGTCGCCAGCAGCAGTTCCACCGCGAGCCCGATCCGCGCGCTCGAACGAAACGCACCGCCGGGACGGCCTGGCGGCGGGGCCTCCTCGCGCGTCCCGTCCCAGATGGCCCGCGCAACATCCAGGCACTCGCGTGCCAGGCGGTCGTCGTATCCCTTCAGCGCGCGCGAGGCGGCGGCCAGGCCCGCGGCCGCGCTCAGCTCGCGGCGGGGGTTCTGCTCGGTGAACACCCACCGGTCGTCGGGCGAGCCGGGCACGCCCGCCCCGACGGGCACTTTCTCCGTCCCGGCCTTCCGCGGGTCGTACACGAGGCCATCGGTCTGCGCCGCGAAATCGCCCAGGTGCGTGTACTGGCGCAGCGTGGGGGTGATGATGCCGCGGTACAGCCGGCCGAGCGCCCGGTACGCGCCCACCACGCTGAGGGCGCCGTGCTCGATCTGCTGCAGGATGTCGGGCTTGCCGTCCGGCCGGTGCATCTCCACCAGCCGCAGCGCCTGGTCGATCGAGGTGTCGTCGTGGCGGGGGTGGAACGCCTCCCACGCCAACGCAAGCCCCCGCATCGTGTCGGCCTGCGATTCGACCCGCAGGTCGTCGTCGCCGGCATCGTGCCACCCCCCGCGGTTCAGCCCGGGCACCGGCTCGCCCGGGGCGAACCGCGTCAGGGTGGACGGCCCCTGCACGTAGCCGTCGAAGTGGTTGTGATCGACGGGCGCCATCCGCGCATCGTCCAGGTGACACGCGTCGTGCCAGACGCGGTAGCCGTCCATGACGCGCACATGGCACATCTGGATCGGCAGGAACGAGTCCACGGTCGGCTGCCACACGTGGCGCCGGTAGACGTCGTCGGCAATCCGGAACGGGTTCGATCGGGCACGGCCGTACGACACGACGTAAAGGCCGGGCCGCGTCACCTGCGTGAAGTCGAGCCGGAGGTACTCGTAGCGCAGGAACCGCCCCCACGCCTGGCCTGCCGACTCGAGCGCCGTTTCCAGCCTCCCGTCCTCGGCAATCCGCGACACGACAATCGGCTTCCGCTCCGTGTCGCGTGGATCGAGTTCGACGACCGCCCACTTTTGCTGCCTGGGGTGGTAGCCGACCTGCGACACCTGCACCGTGGGCTCCGATTTCCACCCGGGGATGGCGTGAGGGGCGACGTGCCACTGCACCGCCCCCTTGGTGACGCCGCCGGGCACGAGGGAGCGGACGATGAACCAGCCGTTGTAGTGCTGCCCGCGCCCGTCCACCAGCTCGAGCCCGCCGCCCCGCTCGTCCACGATCGTCATCCGCTGCCGATCCGACTCGGGCGCGATCACGAGCCGCTTGCCCCGCGCGAGCGGCTCGATCTGGTACTCACCCTTCGCGTCGAGCGAGCCCGGGCCGTTCGCCTGGCGGGGGAACACCCCGCCTCCCGACTCGGTCGCGAACGTCTTCCCGAACAGCAGGCCCGGGAACAGCTCGAGGTTGAACCCGACGCGCCCGACCCACTCGGCGGGGAGGGGCTGCTCGAGATCCACGATGATGCGGAAGGCCGGGCCGTCGGGCCGGACCCGCACGGTGTAAGCCAGGTGCAGGTCGGGATACTCGATCGGGTTGAAGCCCTTCCGGTTGCGCGCCTCGTCCGGGAACTCGGCGTGCACGCTGATCTCGCCGGTCGCGCGGTCCACCACGCGCTTCCCGACCTTCGGGACGGGCTGCCACTGGCCCGGCGTCCGGTCGAGACGGATGTCGCCGTTGGTCGCCACGCGCAGGCCGTTCTGGATGATGCCGACGCCGCCCTGGTGCCCCTCCGGGTAGTAGTCGTGGGCGAGCATCACGTTCAGCCCGGGCATCTCGAGATACTCGAGCTCGTTCAGCTGGAGGGCGGGCTGACCCTCGCCGCCGCGGCGGCCTCGGCCAGCCCCAAGCAGCAGCAGGACCGCGACAGCCCCGAGCGCCAGCCGCCGGCGGTCACGTCCGGACCGGTGAAGACAACGGTACGTCGGTGTGGTCATGGGCGGGATGCTCTCTGCGTTCGGCGGTCATCGCGTCAACCGTGTCGATGAGCGCCTGGATGTTCGCGGTCGGTGCCGCGGGGGGCATGCCGCCGCCGCAGGACACGATCAGCCTCGTCCAGTCGGCGGTGGAGTCGAGGAGGGCCGCGGTGGCGCGGGCCACGTCCGCGGGCGTTCCGGCCGCCAGCACGTCGCGGGGCGGGACGTTGCCGGCGAGCGTGACGAGGCCGCCGGTCCAGGCCCGCATCTCCTCGACGGTGTGCTGGATGCCGAAGTTGAGCAGGTTGACGCCGATGCCCGCCAGGTACGGCGCGCAGGCCTTGCAAGGGGCGTCGTTGTGGAACGCCTTCACCGTGACGTCGGTGTCGAACACCCGCTTCAGTGAAGGCAGCGCAAAGGTCTCGAAGTCGGCCGGCCCGACGAACCCGACGATGTCGTCGAGCACCAGCAGCCCGTCGATCGTGGGGAAGCACTCGCGCTGCCACGCGATCCAGTCCACGAGAAAGTCGGTGATGGTCGCGAGCAGGTGCTGGACGCGCGCCGGCTCGGTGCGCAGCCCGAGCATGAACTCGGCGGTCCCCATCAGGAACGCGGCAATGTTGAACGGCCCGCGCGTGACCGCGAAGCGGATCTGGTGGCCCGCGGCCTCGATGCGCGGTTGGAGCGTTCGCAGGCGGTTGACGACGAACGGCAGCAGCCCGTGCGTGCGCGGGTCGGGCCGTTCGACCAGGTCGATGTCGGCCGGCGTGCGCAGCACCTTCTTGGGGAAGGGAAACTCGTTTTGCCCCCACAGCATCACCGCGCCGAAGGCGGACGGCTCGGTGCACATGCCGTACTCGGCCCAGAAGCCGGGCAGCAGCATCGCCCGGGGGAAGGTGCGAATCGCGCGGAGGTTGTCCTCGAAGAACGCCTCGTCCCGAGTGAAGTAGTCGAGGATGGTGTGACCGGCCCAGTTCGGCAGCCAGGGGCTGTCAACGATGAACCCGGTCGGCACGGGCCTGACCGTCTCTCCCCGCACCACGGCGACGAGCAGCTCCCACTGCCGAGCGTCCATCGTTCACCTCCCTCGCCTGCCGCGTGGTCTTCGTCCAACGTCCATCTCAGGCCACGTTCGGCGCTCCGAAGTGCTCCTGCACGACGAGCGTGACGGCACCCCGCAACCGCGGCTGCGTGCCGGCGTCGGTCGGGACAATGGCAGTGGACGTGCCCGGCAGCGTCCTGCTGGACACGGTCTCGATGATGATCGGGCCGACCCGGCTCCAGGCGGCGGTCACCTCGCCGACGATCACCAGCACCTGGGGCGCGAGGCCGGTCACCAGCGCGGAGATCCCGAGGCCAAGGTAGTGCGCCATCCGCTCCAGCGTGGCCACCGCGCGCCGGTCGCCGCTGTCGGCGAGGGCGAGGATGTCGGTGAACTGGAGCGAGCGCCCCGCGCGACGCCCCGAGTGCTTCCTTGCCGCGTTCCGGCCCAGGAAATGGCGGACGGCCGCCTGGTTCGACGCAAACTGCTCCCAACACCCCCGCCGGCCGCAGGCGCAGGGCGCCCCCCGGTCGTCGATGACGACGTGTCCGAACTCGCCAGCCATCGCCCCGCCGCCACGCACGAGCTGGCCGTTCAGCAGCAGGCCGACCCCTATCCCTTCCGAGACGGTCACCGCGACCAGGTTCCGCACGTTCTCGGGGTGCCGCCCGAACCACAGTTCGGCAAGGGCGCAGGCGCTCGCGGCGTTCTCGAGCGCTAGCGGAAGCCCGATCTCCGACTCGAGCAGCCTGCGGAGATTCACCTGGCCCCACCCGAGATTCGGAGCGAACACCAGCTCCCCCTCGTCGTTGACGCGGCCGGGGAGGCTGACGCCCACACCCTCGAAGACGATGTCCTGGTGGGCGGCCCTGAAGCTTTCCACCGTGCCGGCCAGCGTCTTGGCAAACGCCTCGGGGCTGGAAGGGGTGGGCCAGCCCGCTTGCATGACGAAGCGGGCGTCGATGCCGGCCAGCGCCACGCGCGTCGTCTCGGGCCGGATGTCAACGGCCACGATGCCCGCCCGTTCGACGTTGAGGTGCAGCAGGCGAGGCCGGCGGCCCCTGGTGGACGGTCCCGAGGCGCCCTCGGTCACCCATCCTTCGTCGATCAGCTGCTCCACGATGGCCGACACGGTGCTGCGCTGCATGCCCGATCGACGGGCCAGGTCGGCCCTCGACATCGGCTGACTGCGGCGGATGATGCTGAGGGCGATGCGCCGGTTGATCTGGCGCGCAGTCTCGCTGGTCGCGACCTGGAAGTTGGTGAGGTCGATCTTCCGCATGGGGCGCGTTTTGTTGCTGGCACGAACTATATGAAGTGGCGGGATCGCTGTCAACCGGCCGGGTCGGGTGACGCTCCCGAGTAGGGGGAAATGGGCCCGGCTGGACGGGGATCACAGCCCCGCCCATGCCGTGTCGCGACCGTTTGTTCGTGGCCCGCACAGGTTTGTCGCGTCGAGGCCCCGGTCAACGCCCTCTGCGCGGCCCCCGCGCACGACGCCATCGGGTTCGCGCCCTTCGGCATCGAATCGAGCCGCGAACCGGCCGCCACCCTGCTCCTGACGCCTGCCGCCTGCTCGCCGGCCTGGCACCCACCCCGTATCGGGGACGCGGCACGATGGCCGGCCTGCTGCCGGAGGTGAACCCGCGCAGCCGCAGCCCCTCGAACTGCCGCTGGGAGGGTAGGTGCTGCGCACGTGCGCCTGGAGCCGGGCCGCTTCACCACCCAGACGGGTCAAGGTCTACCGGTACCGCTGAGTTCCATCGGGCGGAAACGATCCGTCCAGGATCCACCCATTTGGATGACTACGTTCGCGTCACGAACGAATGCATCCAATTGAATGGTCGCCGCGGGGGGCCGTTTTCTACCTTGTTGACAAGGATCGCCCGCAGACATATAAGAGACCCGCGCTCGTTGTTCGCGGATCAAACAAAGTCGTCGGCGTCGCGGGACCCAGGAGGAGGTAGTGCAATGGCCTTGGATCACCGTGTCAGTCGTGCGGGCATCGGTCTGCTCGCACTCGTGTTGTGCCTGGCGGGGGCGGTCGGCTCGTGGGCTCAGACCACCAACGCGTCGGTCGCCGGCACCGTCAAGGACGCCCCGGGGCGGCGTCCTGCCGGGGGCGACGGTTACGTTAGTCAGCAACAGCCAGGGGACCGAGACCAGCGTTGTCACCGACAGCCTGGGCAACTTCCTGTTCCCCTACGTCAAGCCCGACACCTACACCTTGAAGGTGACGCTGGAGGGGTTCACCACCCTCGAGCGGTCCCCCGTGCTCGTCAACGCCGCCGACCGGCTCGGGCTCGGCACGTTGACGATGCAGGTGGGCAGCATGTCGGAGACCATCACGGTCACCGCGGCGACGACGGAGATCCAGCTTCGCAGCGGTGAGCGCGCCTTCACCATGCAGTCGCAGGCGATGCAGAACCTCGCCGTCAACGGCCGCAGCTTCTTCGGCCTCGCGATGATGGTGCCGGGCGTGGTGGCCGACAGCGATACGCCGACGCAGGTGAGCAACCTGCGCTCGAACGGCCAGCGCCACAACGCCAACAACCTGACGATCGACGGCGTGAGCAACATCGACACCGGCGACAACGGCGGGAACATGGCGCAGACCAACATCGACGCCATCGCCGAGTTCAAGGTGCTGACCTCGAGCTACCAGGCCGAGTACGGCCGGGCGACCGGCGCGCAGGTGCAGGTCGTCACCAAGAGCGGCACGCGCGACTTCTCGGGGTCGGCGTACTGGTATGCGCGGCGGTCCGACTGGAACGCGAACACGTGGCTGAACAACCGCTCGGGCACGCCGATGGCCAAGAGCAAGCGTGACGACCGGGGCTACACGATCGGCGGCCCGGTCTACATCCCCGGGCTGTTCAACACCGAGCGGAACAAGCTGTTCTTCTTCTGGAGCCAGGAGTTCCAGCGCCGGCAGGACCCGGTCGGCCAGCGCCGCGCGACGGTCCCGACGCTGCTCGAGCGGAAGGGCGACTTCTCCCAGAGCGTCGACGCGAACGGGAACCCGTGGCCCTACATCCGCGACTACACGACGGGGCTGCCCTGCGGGCCGTCCGACACCCGGGGCTGCTTCCAGGACGGCGGCGTGCTGGGGCGGATCCCGGCCGACCGGCTGTACCAGCCCACGCTCGCCGCGCTGAGCATCTTCCCCGAGCCGAACACCGCCGGCGCCCAGGGCTACAACTTCGTGAGCCAGGAGCCCGACAAGACCCCGATGAACCAGCAGTTGTTGCGGGCCGACTACCAGGTGAACAACAACTGGCGGGTGACGGGCCGCTACATGTGGCACTCGAACCGGCAGGAGCTGGCGTACGGGCTCCAGTGGTGGTCGCTGGGCAGCACGAACCCCGGCGTGCCCGGGCTGAACGTCATCGCCGACGTGCCCGGCCGCAACTGGTTCCTGAGCACCACCGGCATCCTGAACAACACGACCTCCCTCGAGGTGTCGTTCGGGCAGGCGCACAACTCGCTGTCGCACTACACGGAGGAGGAGAGGTTCACCCGGACCGGCGCCGGCATGTCGGCGCTGCCGATGCTCTACCCCGATTCGATCCAGAACGACTACATTCCCGACATGCGGTTCGGCGGCGGGCGCATCGGCAGCCCGGCGTACTACCACATCGGGCAGGCGCCGTTCACCAACTACAACACCACCTACGACCTGGTCGCCAACCTGACGAAGGTCGTGGGGACGCACGCGCTGAAGGCCGGCGGCTACTTCCAGAAGAGCATCAAGCCGCAGAGCGCCTTCGCCTACGTCAACGGCCAGATCTACTTCGACAACAACGCCAACAACCCGTACGACTCGGGCCACCCCTACGCGAACGCCGCGCTCGGCGTCTACAACTCGTTCACCCAGGCGTCGGCCTTCGTCAAGCCGAATTGGATGTACAAGAACACCGAGTTCTACATCCAGGACAACTGGAAGACGACCGACCGCCTGACGCTCGACTACGGGGTGCGCTTCTACCACCTCACGCCGCAGTACGACACCGACGAGAAGGCGGCCAACTGGCGGCCCGACCTCTACGTGGCCTCCAGCGCCGTCCGGCTCTTCAGGCCGGCGGTGATCGACGGCGTCCGGGTGGGCTATGACGCGCAGACCAACACGGTGGTGCCGGCCTCCCAGATCGGGCGCGTCGTGCCGAACTCGGGCGAGCAGTTCCAGGGCACCTTCAGGGGCGGGACGCTGACCGACGGCAACAAGTTCCGGGTGTCGCCGCGGCTCGGCTTCGCGTACGACGTGACCGGCCGGCAGACGTTCGTTGCCCGCGGCGGCTTCGACATCTTCTACGACCGCGTGCAGGGCA
>JARKSS010000229.1 GCA_029974175.1 Vicinamibacterales bacterium | reverse complement strand
GTCCACTGCGGCGCCATTCCCGATACGCTCCTGGAAAGCGAGCTGTTCGGCCACGAGAAGGGGGCGTTCACCGGCGCCGCCAACACCCGGATCGGCAAGTTCGAGCAGGCCGACGGCGGCACGCTGATGCTCGACGAGATCGCCGAGATGAAGGCCGCGCTGCAGGCCAAGCTCCTCCACGTACTGCAGGACGGCGAGTTCACCCGCCTCGGCGGCAACAAGCGCCAGACGGTGGACGTCCGCGTGCTGGCCGCCACCAACCGCGACCTCGAGGCGATGATGGTCGCCGGCGACTTCCGCGAAGATCTCTACTACCGCCTCAAGGTCATCGAGGTGACGGTGCCCGCGCTGCGGGAGCGGCGCGACGAGATCCTGCACCTCACCGACTTCTTCATCGCGCGGTACTCGAAGAAGTACAACCGGCCCGCCCCGGCGCTCTCCGACGAGCTGCGGCAACTCTTCCTCACGCACGACTGGCCGGGCAACATCCGCGAGCTGGAGAACACGATCAAGCGGCTGATCATCCTCCAGGACGAGCAGATGATCCTTCGTGAGATGAAGGCAGCTGCCTCGCGCACACCGGCGTACGCCCCGGCGCTCGCCATGTCGGTCGGCGCCGGCGGAGTCGCACCGGGCGACTATCATCCCGCGCCGCCGGCGGGTGCCGCGACTGCGCCGCCGGCGAATGGCGTGCCCGCACCGCCCGCGGGCGGCGCATCCGCGCCGCCAGCCGGTGCCGCGCCCGAGCCGGCCGAGGAAGACGAGATCGAGGCGGCGGCAGAGGCAGCCCCGCCACCCGCAGAGCCACGGACCCTCGCCGACATCGCTCGCGCCGCCGCGATGAAGGCCGAGCGCGCGGCCCTCGAGCAGACGCTCGACCAGGTGCGTTGGAACCGGCGGAAGGCGGCGCAGCTGCTGGGCGTGAGCTACAAGACCCTCCTCAACAAGATCAAGGAGTGCGGCATCAGCCAGCGGTAAACTCCTTCACTTTCTCGGCAAGTTCCTGCTCTGCGGTCGCTGTGCCGGCAGCGCCCCCCGCCGCCCCGGCTTCCTATCCCGTCCATCCTCCTGCCCTTGGCGCCTGAGCTCGTGGCACCGGCCTTGCTCGAAATCGAGGCGGTTCAGGTGTGCTTGCCGTTCACCTCATGAGCGCCGCCTCTCGACGAGGATCGGGGGCGCGCGGGCGGCTGACGCCCGAAGCGTTCGAGTAGCTGCTGGCCGCCGACAAGGCGTGAACTCCGCCCGGGCGTTCCGTTCGTCGTCAGCATGCGCGCCGCGGCGGTCCACCCAGCGTCAGCAACGGATTGGAGCTATGAAGAGGTTACTTGCCCTGGCCGCCTTGCTGCTGATCGCCCCGGTGCTGGCCGCCGGGCAGCAGCGTCACCCGGAGCCGGCCGCCCCGGCCCAGGCCTCGGCGTCGCGCGCACCGGCGGTGAACGCCCGCCCGGCCGCCACCGCGTCCGACTACCGCCTGGGCGCCGGCGACAAGCTCCGGATCGAGGTCTACAAGGAACCGCAGCTGTCGCAATCGCTGCAGGTGCGCCCCGACGGGAAGATCACGATGCCGCTCATCGGCGACCTTCCTGCCGTCGAGCTGACGCCAATCGAGCTGCGCGACCGCATCGCCGACGCGCTGCGGGAGTACGTCACCAACCCGGTCGTCACCGTCATCGTCGTCGAGGCGCTCGCCTCGAACATCTACGTCATGGGCGAGGTCGCCAAGCCGGGCCCCATCCCCCTCCAGGGGCCGATGACGGCCCTGCAGGCGATCGCCGTGGCCGGCGGGTTCAAGGACTTCGCGAACACGAAGGACATCCGGATCCTGCGGCGTCACCGCACCGGCGTCGAGACCATCAAGTTCAACTACCGCGAGGCGATTCGCGGCAACGGGACGCCCATCTACCTGCGCGCGGGCGACACGGTGATCGTCCCATGAGGACGCCATGGCGGCTCGCCGCGCCCGTTCTCGCGGCGCTTGCGACCGCCGCACCACCCGCCTCGGCGCAGTTCCAGCTGCAGGAGGTGCGCGAGCCGGGCCAGACGCCCGGATGGACGCTGACGCCGGCCATCGCCCTCGCCTCGGGCTGGGACAGCAACGTGTCGATGGTGGGGGTGGACGAGCAGGCGACGACGGGATCGATGGGCGTGATCTCGCCGTCGATCGAGGCGGAGTACCTCGCAAAGAAACACTGGTTCGGCGTCGGGTACACGGGCTCGTTCGCTCTCTACTACCAGCTGGAGGGCCTGAACACCTTCGACCAGTACCTGCGCATGGACACGCGGCACCTGTTGTCGAAGCGCGTGACGCTGCACCTCCACGACAGCTTCGCGGCGGTACCGACGACCGACGCCATCATGCTGAGCGACCTCCCGTTCGTGCGCACCGGCTCGCGGATGAACGATGCCGGGGCCTCGCTGAGCGTGGCGCTCGACGCGCACACCAAGGCCACCGCCAATTACGGCTTCACTTGGGTCGCCTTCGACGAGCGCTCGCCGTACGCCGGCCTGCTGCGCGGCGGCACGGCCCACGCCTTCGGCGGCGGCGTCCAGCGACAGATGGGACCACGCTGGTCGCTCGGCGGCAGCGCGTCGTACGAGCGCTCGCTGATGGCGCGCCTCGGGCAGGGCGTCGGGATCATCCAGGGCTTCGGCACGGCGTCCTACGAGGCGACACGGACGCTCTCGCTCTCTGCCTCGTTCGGCATCGCGCACGTCGGCGCGACCAGCCGCAACACGGCGCGAACCGGGCCCGCCTGGAACGTCTCGGCCGTGAAGCGCTTCCCGCGGGCGACGCTGAGCGGCGCCTGGTCGAGATCGTTCGTCCCCGCCTTCGGTCTTGGCGGCAGCATCCAGAACGAGCAGATCGACGTCGTGCTCGCGATGCCGGTGGCCAGCAACCGCCTCTACTGGCAGGCGGGACTCTCGTGGCGGCGGCACGACCCGCTGCTCGCCGAGGAGCTGACCCGGCACGCGCTCTGGCTGCAGACCTTTGTCGGCTACGCGGTGCACCGGCGCGTGCGGCTCGAGGCCTTCTACGCGAGAAGTCAGCAGGACAGCCTGCGGCCCGGGGGGAAGGTCCACCGCGACCGCGTCGGGGTCCAGGTCGTCACCTCGAGGCCCATGAGGATCAAGTGATGGAAGAAGCACGCTTTCACCCCCTCGACTACCTCTCGGTGGTGCGCCGAAGGAAGTGGTGGTTCATCGTCCCCGCCACCCTGGCGGTGCTCGTCGGGATCGGGCTGGTGCTGTTCCTGCCGAGGCAGTACCGCTCCACGGCCACCGTCGGGATCGCCGCCCCGGCGGTCACGGGCGACCTGGCAGCGTCGGCGGCGCTGAACCGCGAGGAGCGCATCCGCGCGCTGTCGCAGCAGCTTCTCAGCCGGCCCGTGCTGACCCGCGTCGTGCGCGCCGAGGGCCTCGACGCCGGCGAGGTGGGGCTCGACGCGGCGGTTGGCCGCCTGAGGGCCGGCGTCCAGCCGATCACGTTCCCGACACCCGTCGCCCCGACCCCCAGAGGCGAGCCGTCCCTCGACCTGTTCTACGTGTCGTACGTGGACAGCTCGCCCGAGGCGGCCCAGCGGATCACCAACCGCCTCGTCGAGGTGTTCGTGGACGAAACCTCGCGCTCGCGAACCGCGCGGGCCGAGGACACCATCGTCTTCCTCGACGCCCAGCTTCGCCAGGCGCAGCAGCGGCTCGACGACACCGAGGCGAAGCTCCGCGAGGCGAAGCAGGCGAACATGGGCCGGCTGCCCGAGCAGACCGACGCCAACCTGCAGAGCCTCAACGGCCTTCGCCAGCAGCTCGAAGCCACGAACATGGCGCTGCGCAGCGAGCAGGATCGCCTCTCGATGATCGAGCGGCAGATCGAGGCCATGCAGCAGGGCGTCGAGACGCTGCCGCTGCTCAACGGGTCGGCGGCCCCCGCCACGCCCGGACTGCGGGTGCAGGCGCTCGAGCAGCAGCTCGCCGCGGCCCGCATGAGCTACACCGAGAAGCACCCTGAAGTGCTTCGCCTCGCGGACGAGCTGAAGGCGGCGCGCGCGGCCGCCGCCGCCGAGCTCGAGCGGCCGGCCGAAGACCGCATGGCGCACCTCAAGAACGACCCCACGTATCGGCAGCTCCTCGCCGACCGCGAAAACGGCCGACTCCGGGTCCGGGAGTTGCAGCGGGCCGAGTCGCAGGTGCGGGCGCAGATTGGCCTGTACCAGGCGCGGGTCGAGTCGGCGCCCATGGTCGAACAGCAGATGCTTGCGCTGCAGCGCGAGTACGACGTGCAGAAGAAGCAGTACGAGGACCTGCTCGCGCGGCGCGAGGGGGCGCGCCTGACCGAGAGCCTCGAGCGTCGCCAGGCGAGCGAGCAGTTCCGGGTGTTCGCGCCCGCGTCCTGGCCGGGGGCCCCGTTCAAGCCCGACCGCATGCGGATGCTGCTGGCGGCACTCCTGGCGGGAGCGTTCCTCGGCAGCCTCGGCGTCGTCGGCCGCGAGTTCCTCGACCGCTCGGTCCACGACTCGGTGACGCTGGCACGCGAGTACGAGCTGCCGGTGCTCGGCGAGATCTCGCGCATCCGGGCGGCCTAGGCCGCGCGCAGGCAGGAGACACGACATGAGCCACATCCAACGGGTGCTCGACAAGGCGCAACGCGACGGCTTCGTCAAGCGCACCACGCCGGTGGCACCGGCCGAGCGGCTGGTCGCCGGCCAGGCCCCCGCCAGGCCGGCGTCGCAGGATCACGCGTCCGCTCCTCCCCCGCCGCCAGCGCCGCAGTCGCCGCCCCCGGCCCCGGCCATCGTACCCAACCCGGTGGTCGCGAAGCTCCGCACGGCCGATCCCGACGCGATTCACCCGCTGCTGGTGGCCGCGCTGGCTCCCGAGTCGCCCACCGCCGAGCAGTACCGTGCGCTGCGCACCCGGATCGCGCACACCGAGAACGGCCGCCAGTACCGCACGCTTCTCGTCACGAGCCCGGGCGCACGGGACGGCAAGACGGTGACCGCCCTGAACCTGGCCCTGACGATGGCCCAGGAATTCCACAGGCGGGTGCTGATCGTGGACGCAGACCTGCGGAAGGGCCGGCTGCACCGTCTCCTCGACGTGCCCTCACCCCCGGGGCTCTGCGAGGTGCTGACGGGAGAGGCCACCCTCGAAGAGGCGCTGGTGTCGCTGCCCGCGTACCACCTGACGGTTCTGCCCGCCGGCGGCCCGACCAGCCTGCCGGCCGAGATGCTCGGCTCGGCCGAGATGCGCCGGACGCTCGACCTGCTCCGCACGCAATACGACCGCATCGTGCTCGACACGCCGCCCGTGGTGGCCCTGGCCGACGTGGGCGTCCTCGCACCGATGGCCGACGGCGTGCTGATGGTCGTCCGCGCGGGGCGCACGAGCCGGCCGAGCATCGATCGCGCGCTTCGCGAGGTGCACCCCGCGCCCGTTCTCGGGCTGGTGTTGAACGACGTGGACGATCGCGCGCTCGAGTACCCCGGCTACACACCAAGCGGAACGGCCACGCGCCGGATCCGGTTCCCGGCGCGACGGCAGTCGGCTTGAGGACATCCAGGTGACACTGTTCAGGCGATCCATCTCGTCGCGCAGCGCCGCCGCCTTCGCGGGCGAGGTGTTCCTGATCGCCGGCTCGATCGCGGTCGCCCTCCGCCTCGAGAACCCCGCCGCCTCGGCCGACGGGCTCTGGTGGAAAGCGGCCGCGACGGTCGCCCTCTGGCAGCTCGTTCTCTACTACAACGACTTCTACGACCTGACCCTCGTGCACAGCAGCCGCGAGCTGGTCGTCCGCCTGCTCCAAGGAGCCGGCGCGGCGGCCATCGTCCTGGCCGGCCTCTACGCCCTGGTGCCGGCGCTCGACCTCGGAAGCCGGGTCATTCTCACCTCGCTGCTGCTCTTCCTGGTCGCCGTCCTCGGCTGGCGCCTGCTCCTCTTCTGGGTGGCGGGCGTCCAGGCCCTCGAGGAACGCCTCCTCATCGTCGGCACCGGCGGCGCCGCCCGAACGGTCGCCCGGCAGATTGCGGCGCAGCGCGACTTCCCCTACCGGGTCGTGGGGTTCGTGGACGACGAGCCGGCGGGCGTGGGGGATCGCGAGGGCTGGCTGCTTGGCAACACCACCGACATCCCGCGCCTCGTCGAGGAATACGCCATCGACCGCATCGTGGTGGGCCTTGCCGACCGGCGCGGCCGGCTGCCGGTGCACGAGCTGATACACGCGAAGCTGTCGGGCATCCACGTCGAAGACGCCACGGTCACCTACGAGCGGATCACGGGCAAGCTGCTGGTGGACAACCTGCGACCGAGCTGGCTGATCTTCTCGGAAGGGTTCCGCGTGTCGGGCGGCACCCGCCTCGTCAAGCGCGCATTCGACCTGGCGCTGGCCGGCGCGGGGCTGGTAATCGCCTCACCGCTCCTGGGGCTGGCCGCATTGGCCATCTGGGTCGAGGACGGGTTCCCGGTCATCTACCGGCAGGAACGGGCAGGCCTCAACGGGCGTCCTTTCACGCTCTACAAGTTCCGCTCGATGCGCCACGACGCGGAGGGCGAGACTCCCGTGTGGGCGGCCGACGCCGATCCCCGTGTCACCAGCGTGGGCCGCGCGCTGCGCACGACGCGCCTCGACGAGCTGCCGCAGCTCTGGAACGTGCTGCGCGGCGACATGAGCTTCGTGGGGCCTCGGCCCGAGCGGCCTTTCTTCGTCGAGCAGCTGGCGGCGCAGATTCCCTTCTACGATGAGCGCCACGCGGTGCGCCCGGGCATCACCGGGTGGGCGCAGGTCAAGTACCGCTACGGTGCGTCGGTCGAGGACGCGCTCGAGAAGCTGCGCTACGACCTCTACTACATCAAGCACCTCTCGATCGGGTTCGACGTGACGATCCTGGTGGACACCGTGAAGGTGATCCTGTTCGGCAAGGGGGCGAAATGATGCGCGCGAAGGGCGCGGTGCCGCGCGCGATCATCCTCGCGGCCGGCCGCGGCCACCGGCTGCAGGAGGCCGGCGGCGACGGTCCCAAGTGCCTGCTGCACGTCGGGAGCGCCACCCTGCTGCACCACCAG
>JARKSS010000227.1 GCA_029974175.1 Vicinamibacterales bacterium | reverse complement strand
GCCGGTGGCGGGGCCGATGCTGCCGGCTGCGGCGCCGCCGGTCCCGGTGTCGGGCCACCTTGAGTCGGCGGCGGCTGCGGCGCTGCCGGTTGTGGCCGCTCGGCCGCTGCGGCAGGCGCCGGCGCTGTCTCGGCCACGGGTTCTTCGGTACGTGCCGGCGGCGCTGGCGGCTCGGCGGCCTGCGGTGCCGCGGCCTTCACCGGGGCCGGCGGCTCGGGTTCCACCCGCGGCGCCGGCGCGGGGGGCGTCTCCTCGAGACGCAGCGTCGGCAGCGGCAGGGTGGTCGGCTTCGGCGGCGCTTCCGCGGCGGGGGCGGGCGCGGCCTTCGGTGGGGCCGCGGGGACCGGCGCCGGGGGGGCAGCCGCAGCCTCCGGGGCGGGCGGCGCTTCTGCCGCGGGCGGAGGTGCGGCGGGCGCCTCGGCCCCGGGTTCGACCGGGCGTGGACGGATGGTCTTCACCAGCCGCGGGGGCGGGAGTGCCGGCGCGACTGGCCTGGGCGGTTCCGGCTTTCTGGCGGCGCCGGGCTTCCTGCCCTTGTGAGCCGGCGTCTCGGCGAACATGTCGCCGCCGGGCAGCGCGATACCGCGCTGCCGGGCCATCCGCTCCACGAACTGCCGCGCCACGACTTCCTCGATGGTGCTCGACGCGCTCTTGACCTCGATCCCGTGCTCGCGCTTCAGGAGCGCCACCACTTCCTGGCTCGTGGTGCCCAGCAGTTCAGCGACTTTGTAGATCCGAACAGTGGCCAACGGTTACCTCGAAATTTCCTGGTTGACTCGCCCTCACGCCTGCTGCTCGCCGTCCCGGGCCGCCGGTTCGTCGTCGCTCTCGGGCGGCTCGCCTGCCTCCGCCGGCTCGGCACCCGCCTCGATTTCTCCCGTCTCTCCCGTAGCGTCCGCCTCGCCCGCCGCGGAGGCCGCCTCCATCGGCGGGTTCTCATCCTGTTCGCCGGCGGCCTGCTGCTCGGCCTCGATCCGCTCGGCCTCGATCCGCTCGGCTTCGAGGCGCTCGGCCTCGAGGCGCTCGGCCTCGGCCTGCGCCGTGGCGGAAGCCAGGACGCTCTCGGCGGTGCCCTCGTCGATGCCGGGAACCTCCATCAACGTCTCCATCGAGGCGGCGGCGACCTCGGCGGCCGTCTGGTAGCCGGCATCGCGGAGGCTGGCCACGATCTCGTCGTGGATGTCCGGCAGCACGAGCACGGGGGCGGGAGCCTCGCCCTCGCCCGGCTCGCCCGGCTCGCCCGGCACTTCGAGGCGCTCGAGCTGCGCCTCGACTTCGCGGCGCTTCTCCTCCTCGCTCTTGATGTCGATGCGCCAGCCGGTCAGCTTCGCGGCGAGACGGACGTTCTGGCCCTTCTTGCCGATCGCGAGCGACAGCTGCTTGTCCTCGACGACCACCTCCATCACGCGCTCGTGGTCGTCCACGATCGAGACGCGCTGCACCTTGGCCGGGCTCAGCGCGTTGGTGACGAAGGCGACCGGGTCCTCGGACCATTCGACGATGTCGATCTTCTCGCCGCGGAGCTCGCGGATGATCGACTGCACCCGCGTGCCCTTCATGCCGACGCAGGCGCCGACCGGGTCCACGTCGCGCTCGCGCGAGTACACGGCGACCTTGGCGCGATCGCCCGCCTCGCGGACCGCCCCCTTGATCACGACGGTGCCGTCGTAGATCTCCGGGACCTCCTGCTCGAAGAGCTTGACGAGCAGGGCGGCATCGGTGCGCGACAGCACGATCTGCGGCCCCTTGGCGCTGCGGTTCACGGCCTTGATCACGGCCCGCACGCGGTCGCCGGGGGCGTAGCTCTCGGCGCGCGACTGCTCCTTGCGGGGGAGGACCGCCTCGACGCGCCCCAGCTCGAGCACGATGTCGCCGTTCTCGAACCGCTTGACGCCGCCGGTCATCACCTCGCCGATCCGTTGATTGTACTCCGCGAAGATGTTCTCGCGCTCGGCCTCGCGGACCTTCTGGAAGATGACCTGCTTGGCCGTCTGGGCGGCGATGCGTCCGAGGACCTCGGTGGACTTCGGGAACTCGATCTCCATCCCGACCTCGGCCTCGTCGCCGTACAGCTCCTGCGCCTCGGCGATGGAGACCTGGGTCGCCGGGTCAGTGACCTCGGCGACGATCTGTTTCAACGCGAACAGGTCAACCTGGCCGGTCTCGCGGTTGAAGCGGGCATGCAGGTCCTCGTTGGTCTTGTAGTACTTGCGCGAGGCGGTCCTCACGGCCTCCTCGATGGCCGAGATGATGACCTCGGGCTCGATGCCCTTTTCCTTGGCCAGCGCCTCGATCGTCTGCTGCGTTGGGTTCGTGCTCATACTCAGAACTCGATTTCGAGCCGGGCGCGGGATACCAGCGCGACCGGGACGCGGTGGATCCGCGACCCCTCCACCAGCACCACGCAGTCCTCCTCGATCCCCTGGATCCGTCCCCGGAAGTGCGTCTGCCCGTTCACTGCCTCGGCCGCGACGAATAGCGCGAGGCGCCCGCGGAAGCGCTCGTAGTCGGCCGGCCCGCGGAGCGGGCGGTCGAGCCCTGGCGAACTCACCTCGAGCGTGTACGCGCCCTCGATGGCGTCTTCGACGTCCAGCAGCGTGCCGAGGTCCTCGCTGACGCGGCGACAGTCGTCAACGCCGACCGACTCGCCGGGGGCACCGGGCCTCGCCGCGGCGGCGGCGGCCGGCCGGTCGATGATGACCCTGAGCACCCAGCCCGGCGCCTCGCGGCGGAACTGCAGGTCGAAGACCTCGAGCCCGTAGGTCGCCGCCACGCGCTCGGCCATCGGCCTGACTCGCGCAAGAGTGTCCACCGGTCTACCCCACAAACACAAAAAGTGGGCACCGGCCCACTTCGTTTGCCACAGCGTAGACACCCGAAGCAGTTCAGTATATCACGCGAATTTGGACGCCGACAACGGACGGACTACCAGATCATACCCCTTGGCGTCCTCCACGATCCCCCGCACGATCAACCCCGGGCGGCAGGCGTCGGGGTCGGCTTCGGTGAGGTAGGTCACTCCGTCGATCTCGGGCGCCTGGCCCTCGGTTCGGCCCACGAGGACCAGGGGGTGCTCGGCCGAGGGCCCATCCACCATCACCTCGACCTCGCGCCCCAGCTGGGCGCGCCCCGCCTGCCGCGCCACCTCCTGCTGCAGGGCCATCAGGTGGCTCCGGCGCTGCTGCTTCACCGAGGCCGGCACGTCGTCCTCGCCCCGGCCCGCGGCGGTCCCTTCCTCGTGCGAGTAGGTGAAGACGCCGACGTTGTCGAACCGCTGCCCGGCGACGAACCGGCAGAGCTCGTCGAACTCCGCGTCCGTCTCGCCCGGGAACCCGACGATGAAGCTCGTGCGCAGCGTCACGCCGGGAATCTCGCGGCGGATGCGCTCGATGAGCCGCTCGTAACCGGCCCGCGTGCCGGGCCGCCGCATGCGGGAGAGGACGCTGTTGGCGGCGTGCTGCAACGGCAGGTCCACGTACCGGCAGACCCGCCGGCATTCGCGGATCGCGTGCAGGGTCGGCCTCGTGATCGTCGTGGGGTAGAGGTAGAGGAGCCGGATGCGCGCCAGGCTCTCCACCGCGTCGAGTTCGCGGAGCAGCGCGGCCAGCTCGTCCCGCTCGCCGCGGTCCACCCCGTAGAAGGTGGTGTCCTGCGATACGAGAACCAGCTCGCGGACACCGCGGGCGGCGAGATCGCGCGCCTCCTGGACCACCAACGCCCGCGGCCGGCTGCGGTACGGACCTCGCAGCCGCGGGATGATGCAGAACGCGCACTTGTAGTTGCACCCCTCCGCGATCTTCACGTAGGCCAGGTGCGGTGACGTCGTGAGGCGGCGGGGCGTCTCCGCCCCGTAGAGGTAGGCCGGGCGCGACCGATGGAAGCGGAGAGGCGTGGCCGCCGTGGGCGTGTCGCCGCCGATAGCCTCGACGATCGCCGGCACGTCGTTGGTGCCCAGCACCTCGTCCACTTCGGGCAGCTCGCGGCGCAACTGCTCGCGGAAGCGTTCGCCCAGGCAGCCCGTCACGATCAGCCGGCGGCACGCCCCGTCCTTCTTGTGCTGCGCCATCTCGAGGATGGCGTCGATCGACTCCTGCTTGGCCGAGTCGATGAAGGCGCAGGTGTTGACGATCAACACCTCCGCCTCGCTGGCGTCCGCAGTGATCGTGTGGCCGGCGTGCTCGGCACGGCCGAGCATGACCTCCGAGTCCACCCGGGTCTTCGGGCAGCCGAGCGAAACCACACCAATCTTCCTGGGGGTCAGACCAGGATTCGGGATTCGGGAATCAGGGTGCCAAGATTCGGGAATCAGGATACGGGAATCAGGGGGCTCAGGACCGACTCCCGACTCCCGACTCCTGAATCCCGAATCCTGATTCCTGATTCCTGATTCCTATGGTGACATCCGGTAGATCATCCTCGGGTACGCGATCGCTTCCCGAAGGTGGTCGAGGCCGCAGAGCCAGGAGACGACCCGCTCGATGCCCATCCCGAACCCGCTGTGCGGCACCGAGCCGTAGCGGCGGATGTCGAGGTACCACTCGAACGCCTCCTGCGGCAGGTTGTGCTGCCTGATCCGCTCGAGCAGCAGGTCGGCGTCGGCGATGCGCTGGCTGCCCCCGATGATCTCGCCGTAGCCCTCGGGGGCGAGGACGTCCACGCACAGGGCCAGCTCGGGCCGCTCGGGGTCGGGCTCCATGTAGAACGCCTTGACCGCTGCGGGGTAGCGGTGGACGGCCACGGGGCGGTCGAACTGCTCGGACAGCACGGTCTCGTCGGTGCCGCCGAGGTCGTTTCCCCACTCGAAGTTCACACCCCGATCGTGGAGGATCTTCACGGCCTCGTCGTACGAGACGCGGGGGAACGGCGTCTTCACGCGCTCGAGGCGGCTCGTGTCGCGCTGCAACACCTTCAGCTCGCGTGATCGCTTGTCGAGCACGCGCTCGACCACCGCGACGACCAGCTGCTCGGCCAGCTCGATCGTGTCGTCGAGCGTGGCGTACGCGACCTCAGGCTCCACCATCCAGAACTCGGTGAGGTGGCGCCGCGTCTTCGACTTCTCGGCGCGGAACGTGGGGCCGAAGCAGTAGACACGCCCGAGCGCCGCCGCGTTCGCCTCGTTGTAGAGCTGGCCGCTCTGCGTCAGGTAGGCGGTCCCGAGGTCGAAGTACGGCACGGGGAACAGCGTGGTCGTGCCTTCGGCCGCCGAGGGCGTGAAGATTGGGGTGTCGACGAGGATGAAGCCGCGGCTGTTGAAGAAATCGCGGACCGCGTTCACCACCTCGTGGCGCACCCGGAGGATGGCCGACTGCCGCTCGGACCGGATCCACAGGTGGCGGCGGTCCAGCAGGAAGTCAATGCCGTGCTCCTTCGGGGTGATCGGGTAGTCGTGCGACTCGCCGATTACCTGCAGCGTCGTCACCTCGAGTTCGAAGCCGCCGGGCGCCCGGCTGTCGGCGCGCACCTGGCCGGTCACCACGATCGCCGACTCCTGGGAGAGATGGTCGGCGAGCGTGAACACGTCGGGCTCGACGTTCGCCTTGGACATCACCGCCTGGAGGAAGCCGGTGCCGTCGCGAACCGTGAGGAAATGGATCGTCCCGCTGGAGCGGCGGTTGTGCAGCCAGCCCCTGATGGTGACCTGCTCACCTTCGTGCCGGGCGATGTCCTCGATATAGGCGATCGGCATAGGGTCCTTCAGGCAAGAATGTCCGCCAGGCGCCGGCGGGCGTCCACGGTCTTCTGCAGCACCTCGCGCGCGGTGCCGGTGTTGGCCAACTCGAGCAGGTACACCCCCTCGTAGCCCACCTTCTGCAGCGTCATCACGGCGGTCGGCCAGTCGATGTGCCCTTCGAACGGCACCAGGTGATCGTCGGCCGTGCCGCGGTTGTCGTGGACGTGGGTGGTGACCAGCTCTCCCGACACCGTGTCGATGGCATCCGGCAGATCGCCCTGCAGGAACGCGTGGCCGGTATCGAGGCAGATGCCGGGGCGACAGGTGGGGTCTCCAGCCTCCTCGTCCTCCACGACCCGCGCCAACGCCTCGGGGCTGGACAGCGTGTTGGGGATGATTTCAAGCGCCAGGCGGACGCCGAGATCGCGGGCCACGGGCCCGATTTCCCGGAGGCTGCGACTGGCCGCGGCGGCGCTGTTCAAGGCTTCGGACCCGTCCTGGTCGGGAACGCCGAGGTGCGCGACGAGGTAGGCGAACCGCACCGTGCGCGCCAGCTCGAGCGCGGCCAGCGTTTCGGCGACGGCCCGCGCGCGCGCCGTCTCGTCCGGGTGAGCCAGCGAAAGCGGGGAGCCCCACTCGCCACCCCGCACGTACTCCACGATCGGGGCGTGCACCGAGTGCAGCGCCAACCCGGCATCGCGCAGCCAGTCGGCCAGCTCGCGATGGGCGGCCGCCGCCCGGTAGTCGAAGTGACCGAGCGACGCGAACAGCTCGACCTCGGTGAACCCGAACTCGGCCAGCTCCCGCAGGTGGGTCACCGACAGCCGTTCCTGGTGGTAGAGGTGAGTCGAGATGCCGAATCGCAAGGGCGGAAGGCTCCTCTCCGGGGGAAGACAGAAGCCCTCATTCTACCGAATCTGGCGGCGCACGGGCTCGGTTGCCGGTTGTACCGGGGGTGGATGCCATCCCGCCGGCACCGAGGCGGCCGCTACTTCAGTTCCTCCACGAAGGCCGAGAGCAGTTCCTGGAGGCGCCCGAACCGCGGGTGGCGCGCGAGGTTGTTCCGCACGTGACGAAGCGTCCGGGGCATGTACTGGATGTAGACGGGGTTGTTGCGCGTCGTGGTCTGGTACCCGAAAGTCCCGAGCGCCTTCAGGTTGCGCTGAAGCGCCATCAGGTCGAACCGCCGCCGGAAATCGGCCTGGTAGGTGCCGAACCAGCTGCGGTCGGTGTGCCGATCGTACTGCCCCCGCAGGGCCAGGAAGAAGGCGATCAGGTCGTCGACCGCTTCCTCGGTGAGATCCACGTACGCGTCGCGCAGCAGCGACACCAGGTCGTAGGTGTCGGGCCCCATCCGCGCATCCTGGAAGTCGATCACGTACAGCTCGTCCTGGTGGGCCATCAGGTTGCGGCTGTGGTAGTCGCGGTGGCAGAGGACCCGCGACTCGGCGGCCAGCTCCTCGGCGATCGGCTTCCATTCCTCCCGGATCGCCTCCCGCGTCGCCTCCGGCAGCTGGGCGCCCTTGTAGGCCTCGACGAAGTGGTTGACGAAGAACTCCAGTTCCCAAGTCAGCTTGGCGACATCGAAGGCCATGCTGTACGGCACGTACCGATCCGACGCCAGCTCGTCGCCCCGCCGCTGCAGCAGCTCGATCATCGCCACGGCGCGGCGGTACAGCGCGGCATGCTCGCCGGCCGGCACCGCCCCCAGGTGGGCCTGCAGTGTCACGTCGCCAAGGTCCTGCTGGCGCAGCAGGCCGAGATCGCCGGCATGGTCGTAGATCACCGGGACCGGCAGCGGGACCTGCTGCAGCAGCTCGGTGACGTTCACGAACGGCAGGGTCGCGTAGTCGAACGGGGCCGAATACAGCGCCAGGACCGACGTGTTCCCGTCGGCCTCGATGAGGCGGAAGTACCGGCGGTCGGAGGCGTCGCCGGTCAGCGGCACCACCCGCGCCGACCGCGCGGCGAACCCCCGCCGGTCGAGGTACTGCAGGACCGGCTCAGGCACCTGTACCGTGTCGCTCGTAACCTTCGAGATCATCACCGTCGATCCCCCAACTCGAACGTCAGCAGACCCTTGCGCCGCCGGACACCCGAGCCGGCCGGGATGGCGGCCGCGTGCCGGTCGGACACGAGGACTTGTCCCACGAAGCCCGAGCCGGTGGCGATCGAGACCCCGTGGGTGACGATGCACCCGCGTACCC
>JARKSS010000225.1 GCA_029974175.1 Vicinamibacterales bacterium | reverse complement strand
GCAGGCACAAATCACCGGTGGACGGCGCGCCACGCTTTCCGTGTTGGGGAAGTGCGGGTGGGAAACGCCGCCGCCGATGACGCCAACCGGGGTGAACAGGAGGCCCGGCTCCCGCTGCGAACGGGAGCCGGGGGACGAAGTCGTGAGCGACGCTATCCTTCGATCAGCCGCACTTCTCCGGCCCGAGGCCCCGTCGCCGACTCCTCGGGCGTGAACTCGACGCGCTGACCCTCGCGCAGCAGTTCGAACACGGCGCCCCGGACGGAGCTGCGGTGGAAGAAGTGCTCGATGCCCCCTTCATCCCTGATGAAGCCAAACCCCTTGTCGATCAACAGACGAGCGATGGTCCCGGTCGGCATACCCTGTCCTCCGATGAACGCACCCCCAAGAACATCCCGGGGGCTACAGGCAGCTGTAACGGCGCCACGGCGCCGCACAGTCACAAATGCCGCCGACCTGAACCTACGACACCGACGGCCCGGGGTCGGCGGCCCGAATCCCGGGTGACGAGGTAGAACAACGCACAACAGGACAAAGGGTCTGCGTCCAGCTCGGGATCACGTCTCCCGCGTTGAGGATGGCGGGAGTATCACGATGAGCTGGAAACGGGCCAAGTGTAACAGGTCCGGGTTCGAAGTCAAGCGGCGAGTGCAGGTTAGGCCTTGGGGCCCTCGGGCGGCTTGGCGGGGGGCGCCCCGGGCGGGTTTGGGTAGGTGGACCAGAAGTGCCGGCCGCAGCGGGGACAGACCCAGTACTGGTCGGGCTTCCACGGGTCGCCCGGCGCCGGGTCCTTCATCTCCATGGCCGTGCCGCAACGCTGGCAGTTGATGCGGAGTCCCTGCTCGGTCATCCGATCCGATTCTACAATACGGCCGATGGTGGGCGGGATCATCCTCGCGGCGGGGGCCTCGTCGCGCATGGGGCGCGCGAAGGCGCTGCTGCCGTCGGGCGACGGTCGCACCTTCCTCGAGCGCCTGGCGTCGGCCTTCACCGAGGCCGGTCTCGATCCCCTTCTCGCGGTGGCCGGAGTGCATGCCGGCGAGATCGCCGCCCTCGTCCGGGCGAAGTCGCTGCCGCTCGAGCTCGTGGTCAACCCGCGGCCCGAGCGGGGGCAGTTGTCGTCGCTCGTCGCGGCGCTCGATGCCCTGGCCGGCCGCGCGATCGACGCCGTGGTCGTCACCCCGGTTGACCATCCCTTCGTGTCCGCTGAGACCGTGCGTGGCCTCGTGGAGGCATGGCGGAAGTCGGGCGCGATGGTCGTGCGGCCCGAGCGCGATGGGCGGCATGGGCACCCCGTCGTGTTTGCCGCCGCGCTCTTCGACGAACTGCGCGGCGGCGACCTTGCGGCAGGCGCCCGCATCGTCATCGCGCGCGACCCCGCACGGGTGCTCGACGTTCCCGTTGCCGACGCCGGTGCGTTCGAGGACATCGACACGCCGGGCGACTATCGCCGCCTGGTCGGCGAGCCGCTGCCGCCGCGTTAGGAGAGGTTCCGGCCGGCGACGCGCTTCAGTCCGCCTCCGCCGACGATCAAGCCAACCGGACTCCTGGTCAGAACAGCCGGAAGACTGCTGCCGCGATGAGGGTGGGGCCGAGCGCCCCGGCCAGCAGGCCGAGCGGGGACACGGCGCCGCCGAAGAACCGCCGCAGCAGGGCCTGTCCCGCGGGGTTGGGGGCGTTCGCGATCACCGTCAGGCCTCCGCCCGTCACGGCCCCCTGCACGATGGCCAGCTTCAGGTCTTCGCCGAGGTTCGGAACGAGCGTGGCGAGGTACGTGATGAGGGCGTTGTCGTTGAAGGCGGTCAGCACCATGCTGCCGGCAAACAGCGGCAGGGCGGTCAGGCTTCCCAGCACCGGTGCGATCCACCATCCCTGCAGGCCGCCGTGGATGACCAGGCCGCCGAGGAAGAACCCGACGAGCAGCGGCGTCCGCAGCTCGAGCTGCTGCTGGTACATCGGCGTCGCGAGGGCGAACCCGACGAAGAAGAGGAACCCGCCGATGAACAGTGCCGGGTAGTGCGCGGTGAGGACCGTCCACCCGATGAAGGCGAGGTGGACGATGGTGACCCAGGCGGGGACCGGCAGGGGTGTTTCGCCGGGAGTGGCCTGGTCCTCCCGCTCCTCAGCCTGGCCGGGGGACGGGCTCGAGGCCAGCCTTGCCAGCTCCTTCCGGAACGTCAGGCAGCAGGCGAGCGTCGAGGCGGCGATCGCGATCCCCGCGCGCCAGCCGAAGTGCAGCAGCATGTACGGGGTGTCCCAGTCAAAGGCGCGGGCGACCATCAGCACGGGCGGCGCGGCGAAGTGGGTGAGGGTACCGCCAATCGACACGCTGACGAACAGGATCCCGAGCGTCGCGTACTTGAGGGCGGCGCTCGGCCCCCGGTTGAAGAACTGTCGTCCGAGCAGCAGCGCGCAGATCGTCATGGCGGCCGGCTCGGTGATGAACGAGCCGAGCAGCGGGCCGATCGTGAGGATGCTGACCCACCACGCGGCGGGCGTGCCGCCGCCCGCGTTCGCCACGCGCCGAAGGGCGCCCTCGGCGAAGACGACCACCGGCCGCGTCGAGGCGAGCGCCATGATGACGACGACGAACAGCGGTTCGGTGTAGTTGACCGTGCCGTTGAAGTAGTCCTTCGCGGTGTCCCACCCCATCGAGAGCGTGATGGCCGCAAACAGCACCACGGCCCACAGGCCGAACACCACCTCGACCTCGCCCACGAAGTGCAGCAGCTCGGCAAGCACGCTGGGCCGCGGCTGCTCGCCGCGGGCGCGCGCGCGCTCGTCGTGGCGGTGCTGCACCTGGTGCGAGAGGCGCGTGAAGCGCCCGGCGGCGAAGGTGTGCACGATGGCCAGCAGGAAGATGGCCGTCGCCACCGCGTTGAAGGGCTCGGCCTCGACGCGCGACGCCAGCGTGGACAGCAGCGACGAGGGGTCGGCTGCCGGCGGGTAGCTGTCGAGGGGGCGTGGGAACGAAGCGCTCGCGGGAGCGATGCTCATCCGTACACGTTACCGGACCCGGGCCTTCCCGGGCAATCGGAGCCGCTCACCGAGAGCCTCAGCGGAGATACGACTGCATCGCCGCCCAGCCCGCCAGAACCGGGACGTCGCCGGCGCTGCGCACGCCCCACTGCGTGCTCGACGAGGTGCTGTAACCGGTTGCCGACGAGAGGGCGTACCAGGTGCCGGAGCCAGGACGCCACACGGCGAGGTCGGCGCGCCCGTCGCCGTCGTAGTCGGCCGGCACGGGCACGTCGTCCAGCGAACCGAGGCCCCATTGCACGCGTATGTGCCGGTCAACGAGGTAGCCGTCGGCCGATGGCAGGATCCACCAGGTGCCGGAGCCGGGACGCCACACGGCGAGGTCGGCGCGCCCATCACCGTCATAGTCGGCCGGCACGGGCACGTCGTCCAGCGAACCGAGGCCCCA
>JARKSS010000208.1 GCA_029974175.1 Vicinamibacterales bacterium | reverse complement strand
GGACCACCCCGGCGGGCCGCACCTCGGCGGCGGGCGCGACGGGTGCCCCCGCGGCGGCTGCCGCCGGTCGCCCGGCGCACGCGGCGCGCAGCGCCTCAAGCAGGTCGGGCGCAGCCGGCCCCGGACGGTTGCCGCGGCCGAGATCGACAAACATGTCGCGCACCGCGCCGGTCGCCGACAGGATCACGTCCATGCGCTCGGGGGTGACCTCGAGCTCGTGCTTGCGCAGGCGATCGAATAGGCTCTCGGTGAGGTGGCACAGGGTCACCAGCTCGGCCGCCCCGAGGAAGCCCGCGCCGCCCTTGATGGTGTGGAAGCCACGGAAGATGTCGTTGAGCAGGCCGGGGTCATCCGGGCTGTGCTCGAGTTCGACGAGCTTGTTGTCGACGTCGGACAGCAGGTCGCCGGCTTCGACGAGGACGTCCTGCAGCAGATCCTCCATCCCGGCAAAATCACTCACGGCTTGCTCCTGGTTGCGGTGCGACCCCACGCGGGCCGAGCACCGGTTCGCGCGGGGTCCGGCCCCGCGGCTTGGTCAGAATCCGAGACGCTCGAGCAGCTCGTCGACCTGGGCCTGGTCCTGCACCACGTCGCTGCGCCCGGCCGGGTCGATCACCGGTCCGTTGAGCAGCCCGGCCGCCTGCTCGGGCTCGAGCACCTGCGCCGGCGCGGCCTCGATCAGCACCTGCAGCAGCTGGGTCTCGAGCGTGCGGGTGAGCTCGACCAGGCGCTTGATCACCTGTCCGGTGAGGTCTTGGAAGTCCTGCGCCATCATGATCTCGTGCAGCTGCGCGCCGGTGCTGCGCGCGCCGTCGCCCACCGTGCCGAGGAAGGCGCGCGTGTCGGCGGAGAGTTCGCGGAAGGCCTCGGGACTCAGGCGGCCGGCGTAGAGTTCGTCCCAGCGCGCGCACAGCGCATCGGCCCCGTTCGCGAGTTCCGTCTGGATCGGCCCTGCCACGTCGGTGGCGTTGAGCACCCGGCTGGCCGCCTGCTCGGTGGTGCGGGCGACGTAGGTGAGGCGCTGGCGCGCGTCGGGCACGGCCTCGGCCGCCCGGTGCAGCGTGGTGTCGAGGCCGAGCTCGCGCAGCGCGTCATGGACCTGGCGGGCGAGCTGGCCGAGACGGTTGTACACCACGCCCTCGCCAGCCGCCGCGCCGGCATTCTCGACCGTGCCGCCCGCAACCGGCGCCGCGGCGCCAGCCTGCTCGGCGACGGCGTCGAAGAGCGCCTGCAACTCGTCGTTATCCCCGGACTCGTCGACCGGCAGGATCGATGCCGCCGGCTCCGCACCCGCACCCGCCGCGGCGAAGGGGTCGGCGGCAATGCTGTCGAAGAGCGCCTGCAATTCGTCTGAATCGCCCATCGAGTCCACCTTGGACTTCTTGCTCATATCCATGCTCCGTCTGCGCTGCGGACGAGGTTCATGCCCGGCCGCGGCCCATCTTCTCGAAAATCTTCTCCAGCTTCTCGGCCAGCGTCGCCGCGGTGAAGGGCTTGACCACGTAGCCGCTGGCACCGGCCTGCGCGGCGGCGATGATGTTTTCCTTCTTGGCCTCGGCGGTGATCATCAGCACCGGCAGGTGCTTGAGCTCGGGCGTGCGGCGGATGCTCTGCAGCAGGGTCAGGCCGTCCATGTTGGGCATGTTCCAGTCGGTGACGACGAAGTCGTAGGGGCTGGACTTGAGCTTCTGCAGCGCCACCGCGCCGTCCTCGGCCTCGTCGACGTTGGCGAAGCCGAGCTCCTTCAACAGGTTGCGCACGATGCGGCGCATGGTCGAGAAATCGTCGACGACGAGGAAGCGGGTCTTGGGATCGGACATCAGATGTCTCCGGGTTCTTTGCCTGTTCGGTCAGGAAGTCCGACGCGCCCGTTGCAGCATCGGGCGGATGGTGTCGGCCAACACTTCGGCGTCGAATTTTGCCACGTAGGCGTCCACCCCGACCCGCGTGCCCATGGCGCGGTTGGCCTCGGACGACAGCGAGGAGTGCATGACCACCGGGATGCCGGCGAAGCGCGTGTCGCTCTTGATGCGGCGGGTGAGCACGTAGCCGTCCATCTCGGGCATCTCGGCGTCGAGCATGATGAGGTCGATCTCGTCGATCAGCCGGTGCCCGGTGTTCTCGGCGTGGGCGGCCAGGCTGTCGAGCCGCTTCCACGCCTCCATGCCGTTGGTCGCGTGCTTGTGGCGCACACCGAGGCGGTCGAGCACCTCGGTGATCTTGCGGCGCGCGACCATGGAGTCGTCGACGAAGAACACATTCACCTCGTGGCCGTTGCCGATCGGCGCGATGTCGCCGACCACCGCCTCGCCGAAGGTGTCGGCGAGGATGGACTCGACATCGAGGATCGACACCAGGCGGCCGTCGTCGAGCTCGGTGATCGCGGTGATGAAGCCCTGCGTGCCGGTCGACACGTTCTCGGGCGCACGCACGCGCTCCCAGTCCACGCGCACGATGCGGTCGACCGAATCGACCAGGAAACCGAGCGTGCGCTTGCTGTATTCGGTGACCATCATCGCCTCGCCGAGCGGCGCCCCCGCAGAGGTCAGGCCGAGGATGACCCCGAGCGAGAGCACCGGGATGACGTTGCCGCGCAACGAGATCAGTCCCTCGACGCCCGGCGGCATGTTGGGTGTGCGGGTGATGAAGGGCGTGCGCGAGACCTCGCGCACCTTGAAGACGTTGATGCCGAAGTGCTCGCCGGTACCGAGCGAGAACAGCAGGATCTCCATGCGGTTCGAGCCGGCCAGCGTGGCGCGGCCGTCGACCGCGTCGAACAGGGCGGATTCTTCGTGGCGGTTGTGTTCCATGGCGGTTCCTCAGCGTCCGCTCTCGGTCTCGGCCATGCCGAGCAGCCGCGCCAGCACCTGGGACAGGCGCTGCGGTTCGAACTTGGAGACGTATTCATCCACCCCGACCGAGAGACCGAGCTGGTGGTTCGAGCT
>JARKSS010000190.1 GCA_029974175.1 Vicinamibacterales bacterium | reverse complement strand
GGCGACGAAGTCGGCCTGGGCGGCCGCTGCTTCGCGCCCGACTCGCTGGCGCGCTTCCGCACCAAGATGCGCGAGGCGTACGGCACGCTCGACGCCCTCAACCGCGAATGGGGCTCGTCCTTCGCCCGCTGGGACGACGTGCTGCCCTGCGAGGGCGGGAGCGCCGAACGGCCGGCGGCGTACGTCGATTTCGACCTCTTCACCTCGTGGGCGTTCGCCGAGTACGCCAGCTACCTGGAGATGCTCGCGGGCGATTCGATCGGCGCCTTCTACGCCGGCCACTCGGGCGGCATCCACGACAACGTGATGATGCACCTCGCGGGGTCGCTCTACTACTACGGGGTGATCGAGCAGGCCGTCTCGATGAAGCGCCCCGACGCCGTCATCGGCTGCTGGTACCGCCCCGGCTACAGCTTTAGCGAGAAGCACGAGACCGAGTCGCGCCACTGGCCGTGGTGGCACCTCTTCCGCGGCACGACGCGCATCCAGATCTGGCACCCGCAGTCGGGTCCGCCCGCCTACCACGAGGACCTCAGCCGCCCCTACAACGCCTTCGCCTGGATGGCCGAGGAGATGGCCGACATCCGCCTCGGCATCGGCAAGCTGCTGCTCCACGCGCAGCGCGACGAGGGGCCGGCGGCCGTCTACCTCTCGCAGCGGAGCCTCTTCACGGCGTCGGCACTGAGGGAACTCGCCGGCGAAAAAGGGAAAAGACGGGAGACGCCTCCCGCCTCATCCGTTTGCGCCGGGATGCAGCAGGCGATCCTCGCGGCACAGGTCGAGTGCCGCTACCTCAGCGAGTACCAGGCCGAGGCGGGCGAGATCGCGAGCCGCGGCCTGAAGCTGATCGTGCTGCCCGGCGCCAGCAGCCTCTCCGCACGCGAGCGGACGGCGTTGAAGGCCTTTGTCGAGTCGGGGGGAACCTTGGCGGCCGATTCCAAAGCGGGGAGCCGCAACGAACACGGCACCGCACAGCCGCAGGGTGTGCTGGAGGAGTGGCTGGGCGCCCTGCCCGCGATCGCGGCGAACGGTCGTTCCGAAGCGGTGCCGCTGGGACGCGGACGGGTCGTGGTCTGCGACTTCGATGCCTGG
>JARKSS010000187.1 GCA_029974175.1 Vicinamibacterales bacterium | reverse complement strand
GTGCACGCCCTCGAAGAACCAGTACTCTTCGTCCCGCTCCGATGCCTGCTCGCGGGCGGTTGCCGCGCTGCGCCAGTGGAACGGGCCGTCGGGTACCGACTGGGAGCGGCCGTCGAGCGTGAGCGTGTTGTGCCAGGCGCTCGATCGCAGCCGGTCACGCCACTCGCGCGACATCGTGTAGGTGAAGGTCCCCGGGTCGATCGCGAGCGGCCGCTTGCCCCGCGCGTAGACGATCGACAACGAGTCGGCGTGGGCGTGACCGCCGTTCAGATAGCCGTGCGGACCAGCGTCGATGACGAGATGATCGCCGGGCCTCGGGCGGGCCACGTGATACCCCATGGCCACTCCCTCGGTTGGGCGCGCCGCGGTCTCTTCGTCGCGGTCGCCATGCGACGAGGGGGTTCGCAGCCATAGGGGAACTGGCCCCAGCAGCCAGAGCGGCTCCTCCGGAAGCCGGCCCACCATCAGGTCCGGGCGATCGAGCAGGATGGCGGCAACAGCCAGCGAGTCTCGCACGTCGCCTGGCTCGCGCTCGCGCAGTGGCCACAACCGGCCCCCGTCATCGTCGCCGATGCCCGGCAGTCGGCCGTTTTCGTCGCTCAGCCGCCTCGTGGCCCAGGCGAGCCGCTCGCACGCCTCTTCGAAGGCGCCGGCGGCACCATCGGCGGTAGCCCGCGCGAAGGCCAGCGCCATGAGGTAGAAGTCGAGCGTGTAGCGAAGGTAGTGGGTCGAACGCTCGCAGTGGCCACCGTCGGGCGTGATCTGCACGCCGATCTGTTCGAGCAGGACCTGGCGGCCCGCGCGGGCCCATTCGGCCGCGTCCCGAAGCTCGGGCAGCGCCCGGCCGCAAACGTAAAGGGCCAGCGCCTCGCCGGTGAGGTGCGTGTTGGGACTGAAGTAGAGGGAGAGGTTCCTGAGAACCTGCTGCAACTGCGCGTGCATCGCGGCCAGCAAGTCCGGGATCCACCCGTCCGCGTCGTCGCGAGCCGCGCTCTCCTCCTCGGCCGGGTGGCTCGAGAACAGGTGCAAGGCCCAGAGCCACGAGAGCGAGCGCAGACCCAGCTCGAGCATGCTCGACCAGTTGATGCCCATCCCCGGTGGGTTCTGCGCGAGCCATCCCCGGAGGTGCGCGGCGAACGTGCGGCGGCACGCGGGGTCTCCCGTCAGCCACGCGGCACGAGCCAACCTTGGGAAGTGCTGGTGGCGGTTCAGTTCCCAGATGATCTTGTGATCGCCGACAGCCGGGTCGAGGAACGGAACCCGCGACCACCACACCAGCGGCGGCCGTCGCCCGTGCACCGGGTCGTGGTGCCAATCGATCACGGCCGGCGGGCGCGGCAAGCCAATTCCTTCGGGCGGTTTCGAAACGCCACCCGAGAAGTCGAGGTCGCAGTAGCCAAGCAGGTTGAAACGGCCTTGTTCGAACCGTGCGGTGTCAGCGGAAGCCTCGACGACAGCGCCGGGAAACTCGGAGAAAACCCGCTCACGCACGCCCGGCAGCGCGGCGGCTGCGACAGGAAAGCGGTTGTCGCGCGTACGGAAGTGGCGGGCGAGGCAGGCGTGAGCTGCCGGCAGGTTGCCCGCCTCGATGTGCGAAACCGCATCGCGGACGAGTGGCGCGGCCGGGTCGAGCAGGCCGGCCAGGGCGGTCACGCGCCAGCGCGGCCTGCGGCATGCGGCAGCCACGCGGCCGGCTTCCGACCTTGCGGCGACACGCAGGCGGAAGGCCAGCTCGGCGCGGCTCATGCGCCTGAGACGCGCGGCAACTCTCGTGGCGTTCATGGCTGTCCCGCCGATGGCGTCGCGCCGTAGCCGCGGCGGCGCCGCACGGCCTGAGTGGCTGCGGCCCCGCGTCGCGCCTGCGCCGCCTCCCGGTACAGCTCGAGCCACTGCTGACGCACCGCGGGCCAGCGGTAACGCTCGCACTCGTTCCTGGCCGCTTCGGCCAGGCGCGAGGCGAGCAGCGGCTCGTCGAGCAGCCGCAGCACCGCGGCCGCGAGCTGGCGGTGATCATCACGCGGCACGAGCAGACCGTTGCCCTCGTGATGGACGACGGCGGGTACGCCGCCGGCGTCAGTCGAAACCACCGGGTTGCCGCTGGCGAACGCCTCGAGCACCGACGAGGGCATGTTGTCGATATCGGGCGACTGGACGTAAAGGTCGGCGTCGGCGTAGGCCTGCCAGATCTCGTCCGGGGGAACGGGTCCGGCGAACCGTACGCCGCGCAACCCAAGTGACGCGGCCAGCTCGCGCAGGCGGCGTTCCTGGGAGCCTGCCCCGACGAGCGTCAGGGTGGCATCCGGGTGCCGCGCTTGCACGATCGCGAACGCCTTCAGCGTGCACGCCACGTTGTACATGGGCTCGAGGTTGCGCGTGGACAGCAGCCGCGGACGCAGGGGCTGACGGGACCGGAAGGCAAACCGGTCGAGGTCGATCGTGTTGGGAATGATCACGGAGGGGATGCCGTGCTCGCCGAACACCCCAGCCAGGAACGACGAGGGCACCACGTTCCGATTACAGGAGCGGATCGTCCGGCGGGCCAGCGCCGAGCGTGCGAGGTGGTCGGGTGCCTCGCCGCTCCGGTAGTTCAGCACGACGGGTTTGCCCAGGGCCTTCGCCACCAGGATCGCCGGCAGGGGCGCGAGGAGGAACGAGAAGTACGACGCCGAGAAGACGTGCACGACGTCGGCGCGGGCGAACTGACGGAGGAGCGACGGCCAGTACGCCAGCTGTGTGACAACGGTTCGCGCGTACTTCACCCGGAGCGCGTGCGCCAGCGGACCCGGGGGCGTCGGGTTGACCGGCACCAGCCAGGCGCGTATCTCGGGGTCGCCGGCCCAGCCGTCGAGCAGCCGCTTCGCCTGCACGGCCTGCCCGCCGAGGATCCCCAGGGTCGGCGCAACCAGCGCCACCCGCAACGGTTCCACTGCTGCCGGTTCTCTCATCCCGCCACCACCGTCTCGCGGCGCCCGGCCGTTCTGGATTCGCCCCTGCCGCGGCCGCGCTGCGAGCCCCGCTGCCAGCACTCGACCAGGAACCCGAAGTACTCGATGGTGAGCAGTTCCTCGATCAGCAGCGCGAGACCGTCCTTGCGCCCCATCTTCCGGGCCCAGGTCCATGCCTGGGCGAGCGCCTGGCGGTAGATGAACCGGGGGGCGCCGAAGACGTGCGGCACCTGCGAGAAGTCGAGGTCGTAGAGGACCGAGTCCATCCGCGCCATCGTCTTTCCGTGCCAGTAGAACCAGCGGCGGAAGTACCGGCGGGTCAGGCGCGAGGCGGGAACGTAGTGCGACACCACCAGGTGCGGGTCGTACCATCCCCGGTACTGCCCGTGCGACCGAAGGCGGTGGAAGACCTCGTGGTCCTCGCCCGAGATGAGCGAGTTGTCCACCTTCCCGAGATCCGTCCTCCATCCGCCGACCTCGACGAGCACCCGCTTGTGAAAGCCCAGGTTGGCGCCAATCGGCAGCCGGCGGCCGATCCCGTCGTCGGGGTAGGCGACCGGCTCGTCGCCGTAGTCGAGCAAGGCCAGCGGGCCCCAGATGCGGTGAGCCGCCGGCAGCAGCAGCTCGGGTGGGGGGACTGCGCCCCATCGAGGCAGCACCTTCCCGAACGCGAACGTGATGTCGCGCTCGCGGAAGGTGTCCACCATGCGATCGAGCCACCCTTCGCCGGGCACGACGTCGTCGTCGGTGTGGGCGATGATGTCCCCGTTGGCCAGGCCGAGGCCGACGTTGAGGGCGAAGCTCTTGCCCTGGCGCCGGTCGAACGCGTAGCGGACCGGGAGGCTGGCGGCCCGTGCGGCCTCCTCGACCACCTGGCGCGTGGCGTCATCCGAGTTGTTGTCCACCACGAGGATCTCGGCCTCGTAGTCGTCGCGGCGGGGCGCCGCGATGAGGGCCTGCAGGGTTTCACGGAGAAAGGGCGCCCTGTTGTAGGTGCAGATCAGGACCGTGGCCGAGCGCACGTTCATGCTGCCTCCGCGCCGCGCCCGGCGGCGATCCATCCCCGTACCGTCGGGCTCAGCCTTGCCCAGACATAGCCAGCCGAGAACGCCGCCTCGGTGGCGTGGCGGGCGGCCGTCGTCCATCCGCCCGAGAGCGCCGCAAGCGCGGCCTTCCCGAGCATCCTCGCGCCCTGGCCCGTGTGGTAGCGGGTCAACGGCCGGGCGGCCGCGCCCGGCTCGCGGCCGCCATCGAGCATGGCGTTCGTCACGCCCGACCAGAAGAACCAGCGCAGGAAGTAGCTGAACCGAAGCCGCGACCGGGGGACCAGGTGCCGCACGGCAAGAGAGGGTTCGAAGATCGCGCGGTAGCCGGAGTCCACCACGCGCTCGGACAGCAGGTGGTCTTCGCCCGAGAGCAGTGTTCCTCTCAGCTTGCCGAGATGACGCGGGAACCCCCCGAGCGCCTCGAACACCGATCGCCGGATCGCGAGGTTCCCGCCCGGCGCCGTCCGCCTTCCGAGCGGTTGGCGCTCGGGTCCGTAGTCGAGCAGCGTGATGGGCGCGGCCATGCGGTTGAAGCCGCGGCCGTCCGACAGCCTCAGCCACGAGGGGACCCGGCCCATGAAACGCGGGAGGACGCGGCCTCCCACCAGGTCCACGTCCCCTTCCTCGAAGATGCCGTGCAGCCGCTCGATCCAATCGTCGGCGACGAGGACGTCATCGTCGGTGAACGCGAGGATGTCGCCGCGGGCGGCTTCGACCGCGCGCGCCACCGCCTGCGACTTCCCGGGCTTCGCCTCGAAGACCGTTCGCAGCGGCACCGGCAACCGCGCCGCGGCCTCCCGCAGGACGTTCGCGGTGTCGTCGGTTGAGCCGTTGTCGGCCACGACCACTTCATCGCCCGGCCGGAAGGCCTGCCGCTGGAAACAGGCGAGGCACTCGCGCAGCAGGGGCGCGCGGTTGACGGTCGCAATCACAACGCTCAGCGGCATCGCGTCATCCCCCGCTCTGGACCGCGGCCACCGGCGGGCGCGCGCCACCGGCCGCCCGGCGGATGTAGGACATGTACTGCCGGCGGTCGCCGGCGGCGAGCCCGAAGGAGACGAAGCCCGCCAGGTAGACCAGGCCGACGAGAGCACACTCGGCAGCGACCGCGAGCAACGAAACCGCCGGGACGTAGAGGCGCAGCCCCGCCGCGACGGCAAGTGCCGGGATGGCCGGAAGGAGGGCCGGCGCCGCTGCCTCACGAATGAAGCGGCCGGGGCGGATGTCGAGCGAGCGGCAGGCGGCCGGCAGCAGCACCAGCAGGTTCATGGCCACCACTGGGATCGCCGTGCCCGCGGCGACGCCGGCCAGCCCCCAACGACGGACGAGCAGCAGGCTGAGCCCCACGTTGAGCAGCGCTTCCCCGAGCGACGAGAACGCAACCAGGCGGTGACGCCCGGTCCCGAGCAGGATGTTGCCGATCGGGCCCAGCGCGACGAGCACGACGCTCGCGATCGCGAGCCCGTACAGCGGCGCGAGACTGTCTTCGAAGGTCGGCCCCATCCAGGCGCGGACGAGCGGCGGGGCCATCACGAGCAGGCCGATTGTCACGGCCAGCACCAGGCCGAGGGCCAGCCGCGTGCCGTGCAGCATCGTGGCCCGAAGCCGCGCGCGGTCGTTCTGGGCGCCAAGGCCGACGACGACCGGGAACAGCAGGCCGTTGAACTGGTTCGAGAGCTGCCGTTGGTAGTCGGCGATCCTCGAGGCGACCGCGTAGACTGCGACCGCGCTGGTTCCCATGAAGGCGCCGACGACGACGTTGTCGAGGTTGAAGCCCAGGTGCGCCGCGACGGTGATCAGGAAGACGTAGAAGCTGTACGACGTCACCTCGCGCAGGTGGCGCCGCGAGAAGAGCGAGGGCGCCAGGCGCAGCCCCGGGAAGGCGAACCGGGCGGCGCGCGCGTACGCCACGTAGGCCAGCAGGTTGACGGCCGTCGTTGCCGGCACCAGGACGCGCAGGCCGTACCCCGCCTCGAGCACCAGGTAGGTGACCAGCGCGACGAGCAGCGATACGGCGATGGCGATGCTGCTGCTCAGGGCGAAGTACTGGCGCGAGGTCGTGACCGCGCCGAAGACGGTCATCGGGAATCCCACCGCGATCCGGATGCCGAGGACGACGGTTACCCACTGCGCGGTGCCCACCTGGTCGGCGGTGAGGTTGGGGAACCGGGGCACGATCCAGGCGGCCAGCGCGGCGCTTGCGAGCAGGGCGGCGGCACCGATCGCCGTGTACACCACCGCGAAGGTGCTGACCACCTCGTTGATGGCGCGTTCGTCGCCGCGGGCGTCGGCGTCGGTGATCTGGCGCACCAGGCCGTTGCCGTAGCCGAGGTCGAAAAGCTGGAAGTAAGCCGTCATCGAGACGACCAGCATCCAGAGCCCGTACTCGCTCTTGCCCAGGTGCCCCACGCTGAAGGGCATCAACCAGATGCCAATCCCGATGTTGACCGCGAGCAGGAGGTACCGGGTCGCGGTCCCGGTGGCCAGGTTGACGGCGGTGGATCGACCGGGCCGGAGCGCCATCATCGTCCCTGCCAGGCGCCGCGAAGGTAGCCTGCGAACCAGAACAGCCGCGTGAGGCTGGCAAAGCGCTCGGGGGCCTGGCGGCCAAGCGATGCCCGCCCGAACCGGGCCAACTCGGTCGCGGCCTGACGCCACAGGTAGCGTGGCACGCCGAGGAGATAGCGCGACGTGGTCGGGAACTCGCGCTCGAGCGCCGAGACGATGCGCCCGTTGTCGTGCAGCCAGCGCAAAAAGTACGCGCGCCGCAGCCGCTCGGCCGGCACGAGGTGCGCCACCGACGCGCGCGGCTCGTAGACGCCGCGCATCCCGGCGTGGAGCATCCGCAGGTAGAACTCGTGGTCCTCGCCGCTTCTCAGCGTGTGGCGAAGCTTCCCCATGTCGGCTCGCCAGCCGCCAAGGCACCGCACGACCTCGGCCCGCACGGCCATGTTGGCCCCGATCGGCATGGCGTGCTCGTTGAGGCTGCGGCGGATCTCGAAGCGCTCGAGCCCGTTGTCGGGCACGGCCAGCACTCCGTAGAGCCGCGGCGAGATCCAAGGCGGCGGCGGGGTCTCCCAGCGGGGCCGGATTCGCCCGACCGCGAAGTCGGCGCCGGTTTCGTCGAGCGCCTCCACGATGGCGCGCACCCACCCGGGATCGGGGAGCACGTCGTCGTCGGTGCAGACGAGGATCCGGCCGAGCGCTGCCGCGGCTCCCTGGTTCAGTGCGTGCGACTTGCCGGGCCGCACCTCGTGAAGGAGCCTCACCGCGGGAACATCCGGGCGGGCCGCGAAGGCGGTCACCATCTCGGGTGTGCCGTCACTCGACGCGTTGTCCACGACCACGACCTCGATCCGACGACGGACCGCGGACCCCTGGAGCGTGTCGATGCACTTGATGGCGTCGTCGGTGCAGTTGTAG
>JARKSS010000174.1 GCA_029974175.1 Vicinamibacterales bacterium | reverse complement strand
CGCTCGAGCGCCGCGAGCACCGGGATCAGCGGCAGCTCGAGTTCCCGGTACACCGGCTCGAGCCCCTCGGAGCGGAGCAGCGGCCCGAAGCGGTCGGCGAGCTGGAGCGGCAGGTCGGCCCGCTCGCCGGCGTAGGCGAGGATCGCGGCGGGCGGGAGATCGCCGAGCGCGAGGGCCCGGGCGCCGCGGCCGCACACGCTCTCCTCGGTGACCGCCCGGTAGCCGAGGTGCTCGAGCGAGCTGACCTCCAGCGGGTGCGACGACCGGGTAGCGTCGAGCAGGTAGCTCGCGAGCATCGTGTCGAAGCGCAGCCCCCGCAGCGTGATGCCGTGCCGAGCCAACGCCACCGCGTCGGTCTTCAGGTCGTGGCCCACCTTGCCGATCGCCTCGTCCTCGAGCAGCGGCCGCAGCGCGGCGAACACCTCCCCGGGAGGGATCTGAGGGCCGCTGTCGAGCGCGTGGTGGCCGACGGGGATGTACCTCGCGCTGCGAGGGGCGGTGGCCACCGCCAGGCCCACCAGGTCGGCCCGCACGGCGGGCCCAGGCGAGGTGATCACGCGAAGCGCGAAGGTGCCCGCGCGGCGCAGTTCGCCGGCCAGCTCTGCGAGCGCCTCGCGCGAATCCACCAGGCGATACTCGCGCTCCACGGTCTCGGCCGTCGGCGCGTACTCGGCCAGCAGCGTGCGGAAGCCCAGCTCGGAGAAGATCGCGAAGCAGGCGGCCCGGTCGGGGCCACGGTAGCGGAAGCGCTCGATCTCGAAGGAACAGGGCGCATCGGTCCGCAGCCTCGCCAGCTCGCGGCTCTGCCGCGCGGCGTCGGCGTGCTGCAGCAGCGCCTCGCGGTACTTCTTCTGGGGCACCTCGGCCGCGTGTTCGAGCAGCGCGTCGAGCGACCCGTAAGTGGCGATCAGGCTGCGGGCGCCCTTGTCGCCGATTCCCGGCACCCCCTGGATGTTGTCGATCTCGTCGCCCGTGAGCGCGAGGACGTCGACCACCCTCGCGGGCGGCACGCCGAACCGCTCCGTCACGGCGTCGGCGTCGAACCATTCTCCCTCTTCGCGGGGGTTGAAGACGCGCACGCCGGGGCCGACCAGCTGGAAGAGATCCTTGTCGCCGGTCACGATCGCCACGTCGTACCCCTCGGCCTTCGCCCGCTCCGCGATGGTCGCGATCACATCGTCGGCCTCGAACCCGGGGCAGGAGACGATCGGCACGCCCATCGCCTCGCATGCCTGGTGGACCCACGGGATCTGCTCGGCGAGGTCGGCGGGCATCGCGGGCCGGTTCGCCTTGTAGTCGGCGGCGAGGGTCGAGCGGAAGGTGGGGCCGGCGAGGTCAAAGGCGCAGGCGATCAGCTCGGGGCGCTGGTCGGCCACCAGCTTCCGCAGCATGGTGACGAACCCGTAGACGGCGTTGGTCGAGCGCCCGCCGGGCCCCGTCAGGCCGCGGATCGCGTGGTACGCCCGGTACATCTGCGAGTTGCCGTCCACCAGGAAGAGCAGCGGCGACGTGGACGATCGGGAGTTGTTCATGGAAGGCGCCGTGCGCGCGTGGCGGGTGAAGTCAGTATATCATTGGCCGTCATGGTGAAGGTTCGCGCCGGGCGAGCCGCGCGGGCCTCGCTGGCGGCGCTGGCGGTGGTGCTCGCCGCCGCGTCGTGCGGCGGCGGCGGCGGACTCGCACGGCAGTACGAGTACGACGAGGACATCCACCTCTCGCTGGACGGTTCGGCCACCATCTACGTCAACGGGTCGCTGCCGGCGCTCGTCGCCCTCCGCGGTCTCGACCTCGACCTCCGCCCCAACGCACGGTTCGATCGCGAGCGGGTGAACCGCGCCTTCTCCAGCCCGGTCACCCACGTGACCCGCATCTCGAACTCGCGCCGCCACGGCCGCCGCTTCGCCCACCTGCGGATCGAGGTGGACGACATCCGCAAGCTGCCCGAAACCGCGGCGTTCGGGTGGCTGTCGGTGACGTTCGACCGCGCGGGCGACCAGTTCCACTACCGCGCGACGCTCGGCGACGCGGCCAACCGGAAGGTCGGTGACGTCGGCTGGAAAGGGAACGAGCTGGTCGCGTTCCGGCTGCACCTGCCGAGCAAGATCACCTACCACAACGCCGGCGCCGGCAATCTCAGGCGCGGCAACATTCTCGTCTGGGAGCAGTCGTTTGCCGACCGGCTGGCCGGACGCCCCCTCGAGATGGAGGCGAGGATGGAGCCCACCTCGATCCTCTACCACACGCTGCTCCTGTTCGGCGGCAGCGTGCTCGGCGCCCTCGCGGTGCTGGCGGCGATCGTCTACTGGGTGGCCAGGAAGGGAAAAGGACGCGGCGCCGGCGGAAGGGGTGCGGCGGTCCCGCCCGCGGCCTGACCGCTACCCGACCTGCTTGGCCAGCCGCACCTCGTCTCGCACCGGGATCCCGCCAAACCCGCGCCCGCCGAAGGGGGCGGCGTGGGGCAGCAGGGCGCCGGGCACGACCTCGTCGATCAGCCAGCCGCGCCGCTGGAACAGGTACAGCGACGGGAGATTGTCGTTGCTCGTCGTGGCGACCAGCCTGCTCAGGCCGTGCCGCGCCGCAAGCACCTCTGCCTCGGCGAGCAGCTGCGAGGCGACGCCCGAGCGCTGCCAGAGCGGGTCGGTGGCGAGGGCGACGACGTGCAGGGCGCGCGGCTGCAGGCGGTAGGCCAGCGCTCCGGCCACCTCGCCCTTCATCTCGGCGACGATGGCAGGGCATTCCTCCAGGCTCAACACCTCGCCGAATGCCAGGAGGGCCGCGCGGCCGTAGTGACGCCGGAAGATCGCCTCCATCACGGCCGCGTCCTCGGGCCCGGCCTGACGGATCAACACGACCGGGAGGTCGAGGTGCGGCCGGCACCCGCACACCGCCTGGAAGCGCGCTTCCTCCCAGTCCACGCCACGGCCGCACCGGGCGCATCGCAGGACGGCCGGCTTCGCGCCGGACACGGGGCTGGACATAGGCCCCCTACTGTAGTGAAAGCGCCGGAAGCGAGCAAGGTGCCGGCGTCCGGGACCGGGGCGTCACTGCGTGATGAAGCCGCGGCGCGCGCGGACGGTGCACTCCCGGCCCTTCACGCTCAGCTCAATCGTGTGCCACTTGCCGTCGCGCGGCGCGTTGCTCGCGTAGGCGAGGAAGTACTGGCGGTTCAACTCGTCGGCAATCCCCGCGGTGGCCGGCCCCAGGTCACCGGCCGTCCTCACGATCTCGGTGCGGCCGCCGCTGTCGTCAGTGAGCGAACGGAGGGCCGCGAGATCCACGGGGTCGTCGAACACGGGCGGCGGCGCCGGCGCCCGGTCGGGGGGCCTGGGGAAGATCGGCGGCCGGCCGCCGCCGCCGCCTGGCCTTGGCGGGAAGCCCTGAATGACGGGCGGGCGGGGGTACCCGGGCCGCACTTGCCGGAACCATGAGCGGCGGCCCCTCGGCTGGAACAACGAGCGGGCGTCCACGCCGATCGCGTACACGAGCAGCTCCGATTCCTGGATCTGCCGCTGCAGCGCCCCGACCGAGGTGTGGCTTGCCGTGTCGTTGCCGTCCGAAATGATGACGAGGGCCTTCTTGGCGTGGCGTCCCGTGTTGGCCAGCGAGACAGCCCGCGCGACCGCGTCGTAGAGAGACGTCCGGCCGCCCGTGCGGATGCGCCCGAGCGCCGACCGGATCGACCGGCGGTTGGTCGTCCAGCCGTGCACGAGCACCGGCTCCTCGGCGAACGAGTACAAGAAGACCTCGTCGTCGGGGTCGGGAAGCCGGTCGAGAAGCTGTTCGAGCGCGCGCCGTGCCTGCGACATCCGCTCGCCGTCCATCGAGCTGCTCGCGTCGATGACGATCCCGAGGCTGACCGGCACGCGCTCGCTCGAGAACTGTGCGATTGGCAGCTCGACGCCATCCTCCCGGAGGACGAAATCGTCCTTGGTGAGGCCCTTGACGAAGCGGCCGCGCGCATCGGTCACCGTCGCGCTCACGTTGACCAGGTCGACGCCGCCGCGGAAGAGCGGACGCTGGGACTCTTGCCGCGCCGCTGGGCCGGCGGCGAACGCGAGCAGCACGAGCAGGAGGGCCGGGGCGAACCTCCGGCCGCCGATGCGGATCATCTGCGGATGACGAAGGCAAAAGCGCTGCCGAATGGGCAGGCGCGGGATCCCGGGCGTTTCCGCGCCTTTGCCCGCGTCGGACGCGGCCGGACGGCCGCGCGGCAGGACGCACCTGTCACGCCGTGGAGACTTCAGCCCTGGGGGGCCGGCGCGCCGGCCGGCTTCCATCCCTCGGTGAAGCGCTGCCCCTCGCGTTCGGCGAGGAGGCGAACCGGCTTGAAACCGGCGGAGGTCAGCCAGGCGGTGACCGAGGCGGCCGGCCAGCCTGCGCTGCCGCGCCCCGTGAGCGCCGCCAGCACACCGCGGGGCTGGCGGTCGAGGACGATGGCGCGGCCACCCGGCCTCAGTGTCCGCAGCACCTCCACCGCGAGGTGCGCCCGCACGGCGTCGTCGAGAGAGCCAAGCAGCCCAGCGGTGTTGTCCACGACGGCGACGTCGACGGAGGCGTCGTCGACGGGGAGGCCGGGCCAGGCCGTCACTTTCACATCGGCCAGGACGCCGCCCTTCGCGGCGGCAGCCTTGACGCGCACCGCGGCCGAATCGGAGCCGACCACCGCGCAGGCGTGGCCCGTGAGGCCGACCTTGCCGGCCATTTCCGCGAACAAGGCGCCCGCGTCGGCACCGACGTCGAGGAACCGGTTTCCGAGACGCAGGCCCACGACCGCGAGCGGCAACGCGTGCGGCCCGGGTCCCTTCCGGAAGATCCTCATCGGTGAGTAATGATATAGTTCTCGGCCGTGAAGCAACCAGCCGAAATCGCCCAACCCACAGGAAAGCTCGGCATCCTCCTCGTCGGCCTCGGTGCCGTCAGCACCACGTTCATCGCAGGCGTCATGGCCGTTCGCAAGGGGATCGCCTCACCGATAGGGTCACTGACCCAGATGGGAACCATCCGCCTCGGCAAGCGCACGGAGGGCCGTTCCCCGCTGGTGAAGGACCTGGTGCCGCTGGCCTCGCTCGACGACCTCGTCTTCGGAGGCTGGGACATCTTCGAGGACGACAGTTACTCGGCCGCCCGCACCGCGGGCGTGCTCGACGAGGGTCTGCTCGAGCAGGTCCGCCCCGAGCTCGAGGCCATCACCCCGTGGCCGGCGGTTTTCGACCGTCGCTACGTCAAGCGGCTCGACGGGCCGAACGTCAAGCGCGGTGCGAACAAGATGGAGCTGGCCGAGCAGGTTCGGGAAGACATCCGCCGCTTCAAGGCCGAGAAGGGGCTCGACCGGCTGGTGATGATCTGGTGCGGCAGCACCGAGATCTTCATGACCCCGTCGCCGGCGCACCAGTCGATCGAGGCGTTCGAGGCAGGGCTCTGCGCCAACGACGTCACCATCCCGTCGAGCATGGTCTACGCGTATGCCGCGCTGAAGGAGGGGATTCCCTTCGCCAACGGCGCGCCGAACCTGACCGTGGACGTGCCGGCCCTGATGGCGCTCGCCCAGCAGAACGGTTGCCCGATTGCCGGCAAGGACTTCAAGACCGGGCAGACGCTCATCAAGACCGTCGTGGCGCCGGGTATGAAGGCGAGGCTGATCGGGGTTCGCGGGTGGTATTCGACCAACATCCTCGGCAATCGCGACGGCGAGGTGCTCGACGATCCCGAGTCGTTCAAGACGAAGGAGGAGAGCAAGAAGTCGGTCCTCGACTACATCCTCCAGCCCGATCTCTACCCGCAGCTGTACAAGGACCTCTGCCACGTCGTCCGGATCAACTACTACCCCCCGCGGGGCGACAACAAGGAAGGCTGGGACAACATCGACCTGGTCGGGTGGCTGGGCTACCCGATGCAGCTGAAGATCAACTTCCTCTGCCGCGACAGCATCCTCGCGGCCCCGATCGTGCTCGACCTCGTCCTGTTCCTCGACCTCGCGGCCCGCGTCGGTTGGAGCGGTATCCAGGAATGGCTCTCGTTCTACTTCAAGAGCCCGATGCACGCGCCCGAGCTGTACCCCGAGCACGACCTGTTCATCCAGCTGATGAAGCTGAAGAACACGCTGCGCTACCTCAAGGGCGAAGAGTTGATCACGCACCTGGGGCGGGAGTACTACGACTGAGGCCTGCAACGGACCCGGAGGACGCAGAACGGAAGGAGACGGGGAACGGAAGACCGTTTGTGGAGACCGCCCATGCCGTCCAGCAAGATGCAGCCTGCGTTGTACGGTGGCCTGGTGCTCGGGGTCCTGTCGGCGCTGCCGATTGTCAGTGCCGGCAACCTGTGCTGCTGCCTCTGGCTCATCGCGGGCGGCGTGGTGGCGGCCTACGTCCTGCAGTCCAACCAGCCAACGCCGATCACGACGGGTGATGGCGCCGTGGCCGGACTTCTGGCCGGCATCGTGGGTTCGGTGGTCTACCTCGTTGTCTCGATCCCGGTCAGCATCCTCACCGGGCCGCTCCAGGGCCGCTGGGTCGAGCGCGTCCTCGAGTCGGGCGGCGAGGTGCCCGAACCGATGCGCCAGGCCCTCGAGGGGATGCGCCAGGGCGGCATGACGGTGCTGGGCGCGATCCTCGGGTTCGTCGTGATGCTGGTGCTGAGCCTGCTGTTCTCTACCGCCGGCGGCGCGCTTGGTGCCGCCATCTTCCGCAAGAAGACCCCGCCGCCGCCTCCGGCCGGGGAGTACGGACCGCCGCCGCTGCCTCCCGCGGGGATGTAGCGGGAGCGTCGATCGGAGAGGATTGAGAGGGTCCTGGCCCGCCGAGCGCGGCTCCGACCCGCCCCTGGAACCCCGCCCGGGGGGCAACCGTATTGATCTGGTAACGCGGGCGGCCGCGTCTGGGCGCCCGTGACACAGGAAGCACTTTCGATGGCGCTGATCGAGACGCACGATCTCTGGAAGAGCTACACGATGGGGATGGAGCAGATCCACGCCTTGAGCGGCGTGTCGCTCTCGATCGAGCGGGGCGAGTACGTGGCCATCATGGGACCCTCCGGCTCCGGAAAGTCCACGCTCATGAACCTGATCGGCTGCCTCGACACCCCGAGCCGCGGCAGCTACCTGCTCAACGGGAAGCAGGTCAGCCAGATGAACGACGACGAGCTGGCGCGGATCAGGAACGAGGAGATCGGCTTCGTCTTTCAGACCTTCAACCTGCTGCCCCGGGCGACCGCCCTGCACAACGTCGAGCTGCCGCTCGTCTACGCCGGGGTCCCGGCTGCCGAGCGGCTGAAGCGTGCCCGTGCCGCCCTCGAGAGGGTGGAGCTGGGCGACCGTGTCACCCACCGGCCCAACCAGCTTTCGGGCGGCCAGCGCCAGCGCGTGGCGATTGCCCGGGCCCTCGTCAACAACCCGTCCATCCTGCTCGCCGACGAGCCGACGGGCAACCTCGACTCGAAGACGGGCGAGGAAATCATGGCGCTGTTCGAGCGCCTCCACAACGCGGGCAACACCATCGTGCTGGTCACCCACGAGGCCGACATCGCCGCCCACGCGCACCGCGTCCTGCACATCCGCGACGGGAAGATCGAGGACGACGTGCGGCGAGCGGCCTGACGGCCGCCAGCTCGCGACTTCGCGATTCCGCGACTTCGCGACTCCGCGACTTTGGGACTACGTGGACTGACACGCCAACAACCGTCTCGTGTACTCGTTCTGCGGATCGC
>JARKSS010000132.1 GCA_029974175.1 Vicinamibacterales bacterium | reverse complement strand
GGGTCTCGTCGTGCTGGTGCTCGTGCTGGAGCACCATGCCGTGGACGAAGCCGGCCCGCCGCAGCGGGTCGGCCAGGTCGGGGTCGAGATCGGTGCGATCGAGCAGCTCGAGCACCTGCGCCCGCACGCCGGCCAGGTAGGCGCGGGCCTCGGTCGGCCCGAGGATGGGCAGGTCCGGACGGGTCCAGCGGGGGTGCTCGAACGCGTTGTAGAGGTGGTCGAGCTCGGGGTCGATCGGGTCGCGGTCGTCGAGGGCCCGCAGCAGCCACAGCTCCTCGTAGTTGCCGATGTGGGCGAGGTCCCAGACCATCGGCGACATCAGCGGCGAGTGCTGGGCGCGCTGGGTGGCGTCGTCGAGGTCGACGAGGGCGAGCGTCCGCCGCCGGGCGCGCTCGAGCTCGGTGGTGATGTTGTGCGGGGCGAGGGCGGAGTTTTCATCGAAGCAGCGGCGCGCTTCGGCGAGGCTCCAGCCCATCCAATGGATGCCGGTGTCGGCGACGAGGCGGCAGCCGCGCCACTTCTCGAACGAGAGGCGGCCGAAGCGCTCATAGGGCGTACGATAGATGCCCATCTCTTCGCCGAGGAATTCGGAATAGAGGCCCCAGCCTTCGCCGAAGGCGTCGATATAGGTGACGCGGCGAAAGTACGGGACGTTCTCCTGCTCCTGGGCCAGCGCGATCTGCAGGTGATGGCCGGGGACGGCCTCGTGCAGCGTCAGCGCCGGCAATTCGTAGAGCGGGCGCTGATCGAGGTGCGACGTGTTGACCATGTAGCCGCCGGCCTGGCCGAGCCTGGGGCTGCCCAGCCAGTAGCGGCCGCTGGTGTAGCCCTCGGCCATGTCGGCTGGCACGGGGCGCACGTCATAGGTGAGGCGGGGCAGCGTTCCGAACAGGCGCGGGAGCTGGCCGTCGGCGCGTTTGGCGATCTCGGAGGCCTTCTCCAAGAGTTGCTGCGGCGTCGCGACATAGAATTGCGGATCCGCGCGGAGGAAGGCGAGGAAATCGGCGAAGCTGCCGGGGAAGCCGACCTCGCGCATGACGCCTTCCATTTCGGCGCGGATGCGGGCGACTTCGCTGACGCCCAGGGCGTGCACTTCGTCCGGCGTCATATCGAGTGTGGTGAAGTGGCGCACGAGGTAGCGATAATAGGCCTCGCCGTTCGGGGCTGAGCGCACGGCGAGTTCGGCGCGGGCGGCCGGAAGGTATTCCTCCTCCAGGAAGCGGA
>JARKSS010000112.1 GCA_029974175.1 Vicinamibacterales bacterium | reverse complement strand
ACGGCCTGGGCGGCGCGCGCGTCTTCCATTTCGGCTACCCGCCGATCATGCGGCGCCTCTATTCGGACGGCGGGGTCGAGCTGCATGCGCTGCTCGCGGCGGTGCGCGCCCGGGGCCTCGCGATCTCGCTCGATGTCTGCCATCCAGACCCGCAGGGGACGGCGAAACGCGTGGACTGGCCCGCGCTGCTGGCGCGGGTGCTGCCCGCCGTGGACGTTTTCGAGCCGAGCCTCGACGAGCTGGGAATCCTGCTCGAGGTGCCCGTGCCCGACCCTCCCGACCTCGCGCAGCTTCGCGCGCTGGCGCGGCGGGTGCTCGCGATGGGCCCCGCGGTCGTGGTCCTGAAGCTCGGGGACCAGGGCTTGTACCTCCGCACCGCGCCCGAGGGGGATGCGCTCGAGCGCTTGTGCGCCACGCTCTCGCTCGACCTCGCCGCCTGGCGCAACCGCGAGGTACTCTCGCCCTGTTTCCGCGCCGAGGTTGCCGGCACGACCGGCTCGGGCGACTCGACGATTGCCGGCCTCATCGCCGCGCTGCTGCGAGGCGACGACCCCGTGTCGGCGGCCACGGCCGCCACCGCCGTCGGCGCCTGCAGCGTGGAAGCGCCCGACGCCACCAGCGGCGTGCGCCCGTGGCCGGCGGTCGCGGCACGCCTGGCGGCCGGCTGGGCACGGCTGCCCGTTCACGCCGGGCTGGCTGCCCACGCCTGGCAGCGCGACCCGCGCGGCACTTTCCACGACCCGTTCACCCAGGAGACGACATGAAGACGCTCGACGCGAAGCTGCAGGCCATTCACGCCGACCCGGCGGGAGCCCGCGATTTCATCCTCGCCGACGCGAGAGACGCCGACATGGCGTTCGGCCTGGCCGCCCCGGGCGTGGACCCGGCCACCGGGCGGACGCGATCGCTCGCGGAGTACCGGGACCAGATTCGCGAGATCGTCCGGCAGGGGCTCGTGGACGTCATGCTGATGAGCGCGAGCACGAACGACGTCCTGGCGCGCGAGGGGCTCTTCGCCGGGTCGGCAGTCACGCCGGCCGTGCGCGCCAACGACTCCACCGACATCCACGTACTCGCCGGTGCCACCTACCCGAAACAGCCGCCGCGGCCGTTCCGGACGCCGCGCATCGACGAGCTGATGATCGGCGGGGCCGACCTGGCGCTCTACTCGATCACGCCCTCGGGCGATGCCGAGCGCGACGCCACCGCCCTCGAGGCGTACCGCGAGTTCCGCGGCGAGGCTGAGCAGGCCGGCCTTCGGCACTTCCTCGAGCTGTTCGCCCCGAACGTGCCGGTGCCAATGACCGACATCGGCCGGTTTCTCAACGACTTCGTGGCGCGCACCCTGGCCGGCATCCCCGAGCGCGGCCGGCCGATCTTCCTCAAGATGCCGTACAGCGGCCCGCGGGCGATGGAGGAGCTGGTGGCCTACGACCCGCACCTCGTGCCGGGGATCCTCGGCGGCTCGGCCGGGACGACGCACGACGCGTTCCGGCTTCTCGAGGAGGCGCGCCGGCACGGCGCACGCGTCGCCCTGTTCGGCAGGAAGATCAAGAACGCCGAGCACCAGCTGTCGTTCGTGCGGTGGCTGCGGGCGGTGGCCGACGGCGAGATCGGTTCGGCCGAGGCCTGCCGGGCGTACCACGGCGATCTCGAGCGGCTTGGCATCCGGCCCCACCGCTCGCTCGAGGACGACCTGCAGCTCACCGAGGCGGTGCTGCTGGTGTAGCCGCAGCCGGCTAGCCGGCTACTGTCCGCCGGTCTCGAGGTACGGGATCGTCATCGGCCCCTCGGGCAGGACGGCAACCGGCACGTCGCCCCGCCGCGCCAGCTCCTCGCGCGCCCGCTCGCCGATGTCGGCGACCGGCTCGAGGTGCGCCGCGCGCACCTCGTCCGGGGGCAGCTCGCTGAACAGCGCCACGCGTGCCTTCACCTGGATCAGGGCCAGCAGCTGCGCCTCCCACTGATCGAACACGCTGAACCCCGGCGCGTTGATCATGTCGAGGATGGCCTGCGGGCTCGCCGACCCGGTCATCAGCCGCTTGAAGTTGCCATGCTCGGGGAACCCGTCGTTGCAGCGCGCGGCCGCGAGGATGAAGCCGCCCGGCTCGACGATCTGCGCGGCCGCCGACATGCCCTTCACCGCCTGGTAGAGGTTCTGGTCGAGCGGGTAGCCGGCGTTGGTCGTGATCACGATCGGGAACGGCGCCGCCTGCGGCGCCATGGCCGTGGCCTTGGCAAACCGGCACCCTTCGCGGTGCGCCTCGATCGGATCGCCGCAGTAGAAGCCGGTGATCGCGCCGTCCCGGTTGAGGGTGACGTTGATGCAGAAGTCCACGGGGCAGAGCGCCCCGTTCGCGCGGACCAGCTCCTGTGTGGGGTTGTCCTCGAGCCGTCCCCAGGTGCTGCGCGGGTCGCCGATCACCGAGGCCCGGTGGTAGTGCATGATCGCGTCGATGTCGGCCAGCGCGGGAAACACCCCCTTGTAGCCGCCCGAGAAGCCGGCCATGAAGTGAGGCTCGATGAAGCCCAGCACCACCCGCCGGTCGGCCTGCACCCACTCCTTGTTCAGGTACACCGGGTGGCCGTCGGGCGAGTGGCCGGCCAGCGCGAGGCCGGCCGGCTCGTGCGCCGAGTGGTTCACCACGCGGTACCGCGCCAGCACGTCGGCGCCGACCATCGACCGCAGTTCCTCCTCGGTGTTCACCCGGTGGGAACCCGTGCCGTTGACGATGGTCACCCGGTCGGCCGGCACGTGCGCCAGCTCCTCCAACAGCCATGGCAGCAACCGGTGCGACGGCAGCGGCCGCGTGATGTCGGGGATCGCCACCGCGAGGTGCTCACCCGCGCCGACGCATTCGGCCAGCGGGCGCGCCCCGATCGGGCGGCGCACCGCCTCGCGGAACGCCGCCGCCTCGTCGGGCAGGCCCGGCACGAACTTCGGCTGCACCACCTTCGCGCGCGTCGAGGGCACCGCCACGCGCAACTCGCCTCGCCCGTATCGAAGGTTCACCATCATGGCGCCACGGTCACCATCTGCCTGAGCGTGAGGTCGCGGTCGGCCGACGAACGGCCTGCCATCAGCTCCACCCGCCCGGGCTCCACCACCCACGCGTGGCGCGCGGGATCCCAGTACGCAAGGTCCGACGCGCGCAGGCGAAGCGTCACGCTCCGCATCTCACCCGGGCGAAGCGTGACCCGAGCGAAGCCCCGCAGCTGCTTGAGCGGGCGCTCGACCTTCGAATCGGGATAGCGCACGTACAGCTGCACTACCTCGTCGCCCTCGCGCGTCCCCGTGTTCCTGACGTCCACCGTCACGTCGATGGCCCCGTCGCGCCCCATCGAGGCGGCGCTGGTGCGGAGGCGTTCCCATGCGAAGGTCGTGTAGCTGAGGCCGTACCCGAACGGGTACAGCGGCTCGCCGCGGAAGTACATGTAGGTCCGTCCGCGGCGGATGTCGTAGTCCATCATCGGCGGGAGCTGCTCGAGCGACCGCGGCCAGGTCTGCACCAGCCGTCCGCCGGGATCGGCCTCGCCGAACAGCACGTCGGCCAGTCCGTTGCCGAGTTCCTGGCTGTTGTGCGTCATGTGGAGGATCGTGGACGCGTTGTCAGCCGCCCAAGGAAGGGCCACGGGGAAGCTGGTGATCAGGACGACCACCGTCCGCGGGTTCGCCTCGTAGACCCGGCGGATGAACTCCTCCTGCCCGGGCGGCAGCGTGATTGCCTTGCGGTCCACCGCCTCCTTGCCCTCGCTCGGCGACGAAACCAGCGCCCAGCCGGCGTTCCCCTCGGGGTGGCTGCCCACGCAGACAATCGCGACATCCTGGCGCCGCGCCAGCTCCACGGCGGCGTCACTCATGTCGCCAACCCAGTTGGTGCCGACGCGGTTGGCCCCGGGCGGCGGCGAACCAGCGGCCCGCTCGATGCCCTCGCGCGGCGTCACCGTGTAGGGCGGTGTGCCCGAGTACCAGTCGAGCAGCACCTGGTTCACCAGCGGGCCGACGACGGCCAGCGACCTCACCTTGGAGCGGTCGAGCGGCAGCAGGCCCGCCGAGTTCTTCAAGAGGACGATCGACTTGCGCGTCACCTCGCGCACCAGGGCGCGCGTTTCGGGCTGCGCCCACGGCTCCGGGTCTTCCGGGCCCCCGATGGCCGCGGCCGGGACGCGCTCGGGCGGATCCAGCAGCCCGAGCCGGATCGACACGCGGAACAGCCCACGCAGCGCCTCGTCGATCTCGGCCTCGGTGAGCAGGCCTCGCTTCACGGCCTCGGTGACCGGCTCCTTGTGCTGGTCGAGGAAGTGGTTGATGCCGGCCTTGATCGACGCCGCCGCGGCGGTGGCGAGATCGGGGAACGCCTTGTGGTCGGTGACCAGCAGCCGCAGGCCCGAACCGTCGGTGCAGATGATCCCGTCCACCCCCCATTCCTTCATCACGATGTCACGCAGCATGGGGTGGACGTGCGCGGGCGTGCCGTTCACGGCGTTGTAGGCCGCCATGAGCGCGCGCGATCCCCCCTCGCGCACGGCCATCTCGAACGGCTTCGCGTAGTATTCGCGCCACAGCCGCTCGTCGAAGTTGGACGAGGAGCTGGTGCGCTCGTCCTCGTTGCTGTTGGCCAGGAAATGCTTCAGCAGCGCCGCCGTCGTCCAGTAGCGCGGGTGGTCGCCCTGCAGGCCGCGCGTGAAGGCCGTGGCCAGCGTGCCGACGTGGAACGGGTCCTCCCCGTACACCTCCTCGGTCCGGCCCCAGCGCGGGTCGCGCGCCAGGTCGGCGTTGGGGGCCCGGACGATGATCCCCGAGCGCGCGTAACGCGGGCTCTGGTAGAGGTAGCGGGCCTCGAGGGCCTCCTGCGCCGCCACGCGCCGAACCAGCTCGGGATCCCACGTCGTGCCCAGGCCGTAGGCCTGGGGGAACTGCGTCGTCGCGGTCGGGTTGCGGCGCCCCCAGTTGCTCGGTCCGCCCTGCGCGACACCGTGGTAGCCCTCGATGTGCGGCGACCCCTTCACACCGAGCCGCGGAACCGCGGCCCGGTTGGCGAGGCAGTCAACCTTCTCCTCGAACGTCATCCGGCCGATCAGATCCGTGATCCGCTCCTCGACCCCGAGGTCCGGATTCTGAAACGGGTAGCCCCCCTGCGGCGACGCAGAGAGGCCGGCGATTGCAGCCAGCATGCACACCGACAGCAGCGAGGTTCGCATCGTTTTCTCCTGCCCCCTGGCCTCCTGGCCCACCAGTCCCTTATTTCAACCGTCCGAGTTCCTCCTCGATCACACGGCCGATCTCGGCGGCCGGCAGGGCGCCGAGCATCGGGCGGCCGTTGACGAAGAACGTGGGCGTGCTCGACACGCCGAGCGCCGTCGCGGTCTCGAGATCGGCCCTGACCCGATTCTCGGCGGCCTGCGAGGCCAGGCATGCTTTGAACGGCCCGGCCTCCAGTCCCGCCTTTGCCGCCTTCTCGAGCAGGTTGGCCTCCTCCAGCGGCCCGCCCTCGAACAGCAGGCCGTGCATCACCCAGAACTTGCCCTGGTCTCCGGCACAGATGGAAGCCTTGGCAGCTGCCATCGCGTTGCGGTGAATCGACTCGAGCGGGAACTGCCGGTACACGCGGCGCACGCGGTCGCCGTACTGCTTCATCACCTCGGCAAGGTTGCGGGCCAGCGTCCGGCAGAACGGGCACTCGAAATCCGAGAACTCGACGATCGTCACCGGCGCGTTGGCGGGGCCGAGCGCGGGCGCGCCCCCTTCGTCCACCTGGACGCGCAGTGGTTCGAGCCGCGTCTTGACGCCGTACTTCTGCTTCAGGCGGGCAAGGTAGTCGTGGTACGCCTTCTGCCGGCGTTCGTTGAGCAGCGCCTGGCGGGCCCGATCCGGGCTTGCCAGGCCGGGCCGCTCCTCGAGATACGCGTTGACCTCGGCCTCGGTGGGAACGGCGGTGGTCTTCGCGAGCACGTTCTGCTGGATCAGCCGGGCCTCGAGCTGCCCGGTGGCTTTCGCCTCGAGGGCGAGAACCCTGGCGGCGATCATCTGCTCGAGCGTTGCTTCGAGGATCCGCTGCCGTTCGATCGAAAGGCTGAGCAGCTGCCCGCCGGCGG
>JARKSS010000107.1 GCA_029974175.1 Vicinamibacterales bacterium | reverse complement strand
CGCTCGCCGACGGCAAGGGGCTGCGCGTCGGCTCGGCCCCAGACACCTTCCTCGGCGGCGCCCACCAGCTCGCCCGCAAGCTCGTCGACGACGGCAGCCTCGGGACGGTCACCGCCGGGACCGCCTTCGTGCAGAGCCACGGCATGGAGATGTGGCACCCGAACCCGGGCTTCTTCTTCCTGCCCGGGGGCGGGCCGATGCTTGACCTCGGCCCCTACTATGTCTCCGCCCTCATCAACCTGCTCGGGCCGGTCAAGCGGGTCGCCGCGCTGACCAACGCCGCGACCCCCACCCGGCTCGTCACCGCGGAAGGTCCGGTGAAGGGACAGGCGATCCCGGTCGAGACCCCGACCAACATCCAGTCGCTGCTCCAGTTCGAGTCCGGCGCGACCTTCAGCCTCGTCACCAGCTGGGACGTCTGGGGCCATCGCCACAGCCAGCCGATCGAGATCTACGGCACCGAGGGCGCGCTCTTCGTCCCCGACCCCAACTGGTTCGGCGGCAAGGTGGAACTCGCGAAGCCCGGCCAGCCGGTGGCGGAGGTGGAGGCATGGGACCATCCGCTCGGCGTCCCGAACGACATCCGTCCCACCGCCTCCTTCGCCAACTACCGCACCGCCGGCCTCGCCGACATGGCGCTCGCCATCCTCGAAGGGCGCGACGCACGCTGCTCGCTGGAGCGCGCGCTGCACGGCATCGACATCATGACGTCGATCCTGAAGTCCGGCGAAACCGGCGCCTTCATCGATCTCCAGACCACCTGCACCCGGCCCGCGCCGCTCGATCCCGAAGCCGCCCGCGCCCTGCTCGCCTGAAAGGCCCGTCCGATGACCTACGTCCCCGCCGCCGACCGTTATGAGCGCATGGTCTACCGCCGCTGCGGCCGCTCCGGCCTGATGCTGCCGGCGATCTCGCTCGGCCTCTGGCACAACTTCGGTGGGGACACGCCCCACGACACCAAGCGCGCGATCATCCACACCGCGTTCGACGCGGGCATCACCCATTTCGATCTCGCCAACAACTACGGCCCGCCCCCCGGCTCCGCCGAGGCGGCGTTCGGCGAGATCCTGCGCACCGACCTCAGGGGCCATCGCGACGAGCTCATCATCTCGTCAAAGGCCGGATACCTGATGTGGCCGGGGCCCTACGGCGAATGGGGGAGCCGGAAATACCTGATCGCCTCGTGCGACCAGAGCCTCAGGCGGATGGGCCTCGACTATGTCGACATCTTCTATTCCCACCGCTTCGATCCCGACACCCCGCTGGAAGAGACGATGGGGGCGCTCGACGCGATCGTCCGCTCCGGCAAGGCGCTCTATGCCGGCATCTCCTCCTACAATGCCCAGCGCACCCGCGAGGCGGCGGCGATCCTCGCCGACCTCGGCACGCCCTGCCTGATCCACCAGCCGAGCTACAACATGCTGAACCGCTGGGTGGAGCGCGACGGCCTCAAGGAAGCGCTCCACGACCTCGGCATCGGCTCGATCGCCTTCACGCCGCTGGCCCAGGGGATGCTGACCTCGCGCTACCTCAACGGCATTCCCGAGGGCAGCCGCGCCACCCAGGGCAAGTCGCTCGACCGCGCCTTCCTTTCGGACCGCGCCATCGCGAGCCTCCGCGCGCTCAACGCCATCGCCGAGCGCCGCGGCCAGACGCTCGCCCAGATGGCGATCGCCTGGGTCCTGCGCGGCGGCGGCATCACCACGGCGCTGATCGGCGCCTCCCGCCCGAGCCAGGTCACCGACTGCGTCGGCGCCGTCGCCAACCTCGACTTCACCGAGGAAGAACTGGCCGAGATCGACACCCACGCCAGCGAGGAGGACATCAACCTCTGGGCAAGGTCCTCCGCCGAATGACCGTGCCGGCCCGCCCCTCTCCCGCGTGCGTGCGGCGCCAACCCGACCCCGCGCGCCGCCCGGCCACCGGCCCGGGCTCGCGTGCGGGCAAGGGTCGGGTTCCGCGCCGCTGGGCGGGCTGACGCCGGGGCAGCGCCC
>JARKSS010000087.1 GCA_029974175.1 Vicinamibacterales bacterium | reverse complement strand
GAGGTCGGGGAGGTACCGCTGCTTGACAGACTCGCTGCCCCAGCGCAGGAGGGCGTTCACCACGAGCGTGTTGTGGACATCGACGACGAGCGCCACCGACGGGTCGATCCTCGACAGCGCCTCCACAACAAGGACGGCGTGGAAGAAGCGTCCCCCCTGGCCGCCAAGGGACTCGGGGATCTCGATGCCCATCAGCCCGAGGCCGAACAGCTCGTCCACCAGGGAGCGGGGGATATGCGCGCTCTCGTCCATCTCGCGCACGAGCGGCCGGACGCGCTCCCGGGCGAACTCGAGCACGCTGTCGCTGAGCAGGCGCTCCTCGTCCGACAGCACGGTCAGCGGGACGGCACTCTCGAGCGTCTGGGGGGCCATTCGCTTCTCCTGGAGAACCCTAATGTTATCATCGGGATAGCCGAGTCACCGCAACCGAAAGACGGGAAGGACCATGTTTCACGCATTCCCCACGCGGCTCGCGCTCTCCTTGGCCACCGCCCTCGGCCTGCTGACGGCCGCCCCAGCGGGGAAGGCCACCCGCCAGGAACCCCAACAGCCTCCTCCCTCGCAAGCCGGGCAAGGGCAGACCCAGCAGGGACAGGCGGAAGGCGCCCAGGGGCAGGCGCAGCCGCAGCAGCCGACCTTTCGTGCCGGTGTCAATTTCGTCCGCGTGGACGTCATCGTCACCGGGCGGGACGGCGAGCCGGTGGAGAACCTCACGCCGGCCGACTTCGAGGTGACCGAGGACGGCCAGCCGCAGCAGATCGAGACGTTCCGGTTCGTCTCGGTCAGCGGCTTCACCCGTCCGGGCGAGGAGCCGCCGCGCCAGATTCGCACCGACTTCGACGAGGAAGCCGAGGCCTCGAAAGACGACGTCCGGCTCTTCGCGATCTTTCTCGACGACTACCACGTCCGGCGCGGCGCCAGCATGTCGGTTCGCAAGCCGTTGATCCAGTTTCTCCAGACTCAGGTCGGCGACCGCGACATGGTGGGAGTGATGTATCCCCTGACGCCCATCAGCGCGGTGCGGATGACAAGGAACCGGCAGGAGGTGATCTCGGCCATCGAGGCGTTCGAGGGCCGCAAGTACGACTACCGGCCCCGCAACGAGATGGAGGACAAGTACGCGATGTACCCCGCCGCCGTGGTGGAGCGCATCCGCAACCAGGTCAGCATGTCGGCCCTGCAGGCGCTCGTGATGCGTCTGGGCGGCCTGCGCGAGGGGCGCAAGGCGGTCATCCTGGTGAGCGAGGGATACAGCAACATCCTCCCGCCGCAGCTGCGCGACCCGATTGCCGCCTTTCCCGGCCTGGGCAACCCGAACCGCGGGAATGCCGGCGTGGGGAGCGACGAGCGCGCCGACTTCTTCGCGAACATGGACATCTACCGGGAGCTGCGGGAGGTCTTCGACGCGGCCAACCGCAGCAACACCACGATTTACGCCCTCGATCCGCGGGGGCTGGCCCCCTTCGAGTTCGACATCAACGAGGGGGTGAACTTCAAGGACGACAAGCGGTACCTCGACTCGACGATGGACACCCTGCGGACGCTGGCCGAGGAAACCGACGGCCGTGCCATCGTCAGCCGGAACGACCTCGAGAGGGGGCTCAGGCAGGTCGTGCGCGACTCGAGCGCGTACTACCTGATCGGCTACAACTCCAGCCAGCCGAGGGCCGATGGGAAGTTCCACGAGATCAAGGTCAAGGTGAAGCGGCCGGGCGTGCAGGTGCGGGCCCGCAAGGGCTACTGGGCGCTGACCGAGGAGGAGATGGAGCTGTCGGCCGTCAACCGGGCGCGACCCTCGGCGCCGTCCGAGGTCACCAAGGCCCTGGGGACGATCGAGAGCGGCCGCCGGAGCCGGCTCGTCCGCACGTGGGTCGGCACCTCGCGCGGCGAGAACGGGATGACGCGCGTGACCTTCAGCTGGGAAGCGGCGCCGGCTGTTCCCGGCACCGGGCAGGATCGGTCGCAGGCCGCGGCGGTGCAGCTGCTCGCCGCGGGTCCTGGCGCAAGCCGGCCGTACTTCCGGGGCCGCGTGCCCGATCCGGCCGCGGGCGGCACCGGGAGCGGCGCCGCGCGCGGCGGGCAGGTCAGCTTCGACGCCGAGCCGGGCGCGTTGCAGCTGCGGCTGTCGGTGGAAGGCCCGGCATCACAGGTGATCGACACCGACCTGCAGGATGTCAAGGTGCCCGACCTGACCCGGCCCGAGGTGGCCCTCAGTACACCGGCTGTCTTCAGGGCTGCCAACGCCCGCGAGTTCCGGACGCTGGTGGACGACCCGGCGCCCCTCCCCACGGCGTCTCGCGAGTTCAGGCGCACCGAGCGCCTGCTGGTGCGGTTCGAGGCCTACGGCCCGGGCGAGCAGCCGCCCGAGGTCACCGCCCGCATCCTCAACCGTGCGGGGCAGGGCATGTCGGACGTCCCGGTCAAGGTTCCCGAGTCGCCGGGCGCTCCCTACCAGCTGGATCTCCCGCTTGCCGGGTTCCCTGCCGGCGAGTACCTGATCGAGGTGAAGGCCAAGGGCGACGAGGGCGAGGCCACCGAGCTGGTGCCGATGCGGGTGACGGGGTAGGGAAGCTGGGGAATGAAGGATGCAGAATGTAGAATGGAAAATGTAAAAAGGAGAATGTAGAAGGGGGAGCCCCCTTTCTACATTCTCCATTTTTCATTCGACATTCCTAAAAGTCGTATCCAATCCACACAGAGAACTTCGCCTTGCGGAAGGCGTTGCTGCCACCCCGCTGGGCGAAGACGAGATCCTCCCAGCCCCGGTTGAACGTGGTCCGCCACGCCCAGTCGAAGTGGATGGGGAAGCCGAGGGCGAAGGTCTCGAGGCCGATCCCGTACGACGCGCGGCCGTCGCGCAGGCGGAAGCCGTCGACGGTGATCGGGTCGCCGTAGACCGGGGTGAGCGTTCCATCCTCGTTCTGGCGGATGTCGATGAGCGGCGTGAAGCTTTCGGGCTTGGACGTGGCGAACCGGTAGCCGGTCTTGTCGTACCACCCGCCCCCGATGTTGAAGAAGAAGACCCCCCTGACCCCGCCCATCACGCCGAGCGGCGTGAGCATCGCCTCGATCAGCGGGAAGCGCAGTTCGGCGTTGGCGAACACGGCGTTCTGCCCCAGGAACTCGAGGTAGTCGTAGCCGCGCATCTCGCCCTGTCCGCCGAAGAACAGGAAATCGGGGTAGGTGCCGAAGCTCCTGAAGCCTCGGGCCCGCAGCGCCACGAGCGCGGTGCCCGCGAGCCGCTTGTAGTAGCGCAGGTCCACGTCGAAGGTCTGGCGCGACAGCATGTTCCCGAACTTCGGCGCGTACTCGTACCCCAGCCGCATGGTGTTCCCCGAGAGCGGCCCGAACTCGCGGAAGACCGTCGTCTCCTGCACGAAGGCGACGCCGAGCGGCGCGAGCG
>JARKSS010000054.1 GCA_029974175.1 Vicinamibacterales bacterium | reverse complement strand
GACCTGCTGCACCCGTCCGATTACAGCTTGCCGCAGTCGGTGGGCGCGCGGATTCACCGCGAGGGCCACCCGGGCCTGCTCATCCAGTCGGTCCGCCGACGCGGGGGCGAGAACGTGGCGATCTTCAACCCGGGCGTGCTTTCCAACCCGAGGCACCACTGCCAGCTCACCTACCGCCTCGAGGGCGCGCGGATCGTGGTGGAAAAGCACCCGGGGGAGACCTGGATCAGCGCGGCGGTCGCCGAATTGGGCTGATCGCGCAGCAGCCTCCGCTGCCCGGGGCACCGGCGCCCCCAAAAGCAAAACCCCCCGCCATCGCTGACGAGGGGTTTCTCCACCAGGACGGCCTCTCAGCCGTCCCGGCGCTCGAGCCGCTTACCGAATCAGACTTCCACCGTATCCGCGACCGAGCGGAATTCCTCGATCTGGTCGAAGTTCATGTAGCGGTAGATGTCGGCGGCCTTCTTGTTCACCACCTCCACCTGCGCCATGTACTCGGCAACGCTCGGGATCTTGCCCATCAGCGCACACACCGCGGCCAGCTCGGCCGAACCCAGATAGACGCGGGTGTCGATGCCGAGGCGGTTGGGGAAGTTGCGCGTCGAGGTCGACATCGCGGTGCTGCCCTTGCGGATCTGCGCCTGGTTGCCCATGCACAGCGAGCAGCCCGGCATCTCCATGCGGGCGCCGGACTTGCCGAGCACGCCGTAGTAGCCTTCCTCGTTGAGGATCATCGCGTCCATCTTGGTGGGCGGGGCGATCCACAGGCGGGTCGGGATGTCGGACTTGCCGTCGAGCACCTTGCCGGCGGCGCGGAAGTGGCCGATGTTGGTCATGCACGAGCCGATGAAGACCTCGTCGATCTTGTCGCCGGCGACTTCGGACAGCAGCTTGACGTCGTCCGGGTCGTTCGGGCAGGCGACGATCGGCTCCTTGATGTCGGCGAGGTCGATCTCGATCACGGCGGCGTAGTCGGCGTCGGCGTCGCCCGACAGCAGCGTGCCGTTGGCGATCCAGTCTTCCATGGCCTTGATGCGGCGCTTGAGGGTGCGGGCGTCCTGGTAGCCGTTGGCGATCATCCACTTCATCAGCGTGATGTTCGAGTTCATGTACTCGACGATCGGCGCCTTGTTGAGGTGGACCGTGCAGCCGGCGGCGGAGCGCTCGGCCGAGGCGTCGGTGAGCTCGAAGGCCTGTTCGACCTTGAGATCCGGCAGGCCTTCGATCTCGAGGATGCGGCCGGAGAAGATGTTCTTCTTGCCCTTCTTCTCGACGGTCAGCAGGCCCTGGCGGATGGCGTACAGCGGGATGGCGTTGACCAGGTCGCGCAGGGTGACGCCCGGCTGCATCTTGCCCTTGAAGCGCACCAGCACCGATTCCGGCATGTCGAGCGGCATCACGCCGGTGGCTGCGGCGAAGGCGACCAGGCCGGAGCCGGCCGGGAAGGAGATGCCGATCGGGAAGCGGGTGTGGCTGTCGCCGCCGGTGCCGACGGTGTCGGGCAGCAGCAGGCGGTTGAGCCAGGAGTGGATCACGCCGTCGCCCGGGCGCAGCGCGACGCCGCCGCGGGTGCTGATGAAGCTCGGCAGCTCGCGGTGCATCTTGACGTCGACCAGCTTCGGATAGGCGGCGGTGTGGCAGAAGGACTGCATCACCAGGTCGGCGGAGAAGCCGAGGCAGGCGAGGTCCTTGAGCTCGTCGCGGGTCATCGGGCCGGTGGTGTCCTGGCTGCCGACGGTGGTCATCTTGGGTTCGCAGTAGGTACCCGGGCGGATGCCCTGGCCTTCCGGCATGCCGCAGGCGCGGCCGACCATCTTCTGCGCCAGGCTGAAGCCCTTGCCGGTATCGGCCGGGGCCTGCGGCAGGCGGAACAGCGTCGAGGGCGGCAGGCCGAGGGCCTCGCGCGCCTTGGTGGTGAGGCCGCGGCCGATGATCAGCGGAATGCGGCCACCGGCGCGCACTTCGTCGAGGATGACCAGGGTCTTGAGCTGCGATTCGGAGATCACGGCGCCGTTCTTGAGCGCGGTGACCTTGCCGGAAGCGTGGTCGACCTTGAGCTCGATCTCGTCGCCCATGTCCATCTGGCCGGCGTCGATCTCGATCGGCAGCGCGCCGGCATCTTCCATGGTGTTGAAGAAGATCGGGGCGATCTTGGAGCCGAGGCACACGCCGCCGAAACGCTTGTTCGGGACGAAGGGGATGTCCTCGCCGGTGAACCACAGCACCGAGTTGGTGGCGGACTTGCGCGAGGAACCGGTGCCGACCACGTCACCGACGTAGG
>JARKSS010000509.1 GCA_029974175.1 Vicinamibacterales bacterium | reverse complement strand
GCCACGACCTCCCCGAGTGCCGGATCATACATTAGACCGCTGACGTCGTTCACGAGCCCGGCCCCCTCGTCGAGGGCGGCGCGGGCCACGCCCGCCTTGCGGGTGTCAACGGAGATCGGCAGCCGGACGCGCGCGCTCACGGCGCGGAGCGCCGGCAGCAGGCGCCGCAGCTCCTCCTCCTCGGGCACTTCGCCCGCCCCCGGTCTCGTGGACTCGGCGCCGAGGTCGAGGAGGTCGGCGCCCTGTTCGGCGGCCGCCTGCGCCAGGTCGAGCGCCCGCGCCGGGTCGATGGATGGCGACGTCTCGGCAAACGAGTCGGGTGTGACGTTGATGATGGCCATCACGAGCGTCCGATCCCCCAGCACGAGGGGATCGCCGCCCGCGACCGGCACGACGTAGGAGGTCAGGGGGAACACGCGCGTGTCATCGAACACGTCGAACACGGGAGAACGGCGGAGGCAGAATGCGTGCGGGCCAGGGTCCCGCTCGCAGAGGCGCCTCGCCGTTCCCGGTTCAAGTCCTCCGCCCGGTCCGCCGGGCGGGCCGTCTACTCCTGGGGCAGGGGCTTCTGGATCGGCTGCAGCGGCGGGACGATGGCGCCCCGTTCGCGCTGGCGGGCGCGCGCCTCGTCCTCGGCGGACGCCGGGACCGACGGCCGGGACACGACATCCTGGATCGACTCGCCCGCCGCCAGGCGCCTGACCTGCTCGCCGTCCAGGACCTCGTGCTGCAGCAGCGCTTCGGCGATGCGGACGAGGGCCTCACGGTTCGCGGTGAGCATCGCGTGCGCGCGCTCGTAGTTGGAGGTGACGATGGCCTTCACCTCCTGGTCGATGCGGATGGCGGTGTCCTCGCTGTAGTCCTGGTGCTGGGCGATCTCGCGTCCCAGGAAGATCTGCTCCTCCTTCTTGCCGAAGGTGAGCGGTCCCATCGCGGGGCTCATGCCCCACTCGCAGACCATCTTCCGCGCCAGGTCGGTCACGCGCTCGAGGTCGTTGCCCGCGCCCGTCGTCACGTTGCCGGTGAGGATCTCCTCGGCCACGCGGCCGCCGAGCAGGATCGAGATCTGGTCGTCGAGGTAGGGCTTCGAGTAGTTGTGCTTTTCGTCCACGGGCAGCTGCTGCGTGAGGCCGAGCGCCATGCCGCGCGGAATGATCGTGACCTTGTGGATCGGGTCGGCCCCCGGCAGCAGCACCGTGAGCAGGGCGTGCCCGGCCTCGTGCACGGCGGTCACCTGCTTCTCGGCGTCGCTGATGATCATCGAGCGGCGCTCGCTGCCCATCAGCACCTTGTCCTTGGCGAACTCGAAGTCCACCATCCGGACCACCTTCTGGTTGCAGCGGGCGGCGTAGAGCGCCGCCTCGTTCACCAGGTTCGCCAGGTCGGCGCCGCAGAAGCCGGCCGTCGCCCGTGCCAGCACCCCGATGTTCACGTCGTCGGAGAGCGGGATCTTCCGCGTGTGGACGGCGAGAATCCCCTCGCGTCCCTTCACGTCGGGCCGGTTGACGACAATGCGCCGATCGAAACGGCCCGGGCGCAGCAGGGCCGGGTCGAGGACGTCCGGGCGGTTGGTCGCCGCCACGAGGATCACGCCCTCGTTCGACTCGAAGCCGTCCATCTCGACGAGCAGCGGGTTCAGCGTCTGCTCGCGCTCGTCGTGGCCGCCGCCGAGCCCGGCGCCGCGGTGGCGGCCGACGGCGTCGATCTCGTCGATGAAGATGATGCAGGGGGCGTTCTTCTTGCCCTGCTCGAACAGGTCGCGGACGCGTGAGGCGCCGACCCCGACGAACATCTCGACGAAGTCGGACCCGCTGATCGAGAAGAAGGGCACGTTCGCCTCGCCGGCGACGGCTCGGGCGAGCAGCGTCTTGCCGGTTCCCGGGGGCCCCATCAGCAGGACGCCCTTGGGAATCCGGCCGCCCAGCTTCTGGAACTTCTGGGGCTCCTTGAGGAACTCGATGATCTCCTGCAGCTCGTCCTTGGCCTCCTCGACGCCCGCCACGTCCTTGAAGGTGACCTTCTTCTGGGCGCTCGACGACAGCTTCGCCTTGCTCTTCCCAAACGAGAGCGCCTTGTTCCCCCCGCTCTGCATCTGCCTCATGAGGAAGATCCAGAAGCCAATCATCAGGAGGATCGGGGCCCAGGAGTAGAGCAGCGACGCCCAGGGGCTCGTCGAGGGCTCCTTGGCGGTGATGGTGACGCCCTTGTCCTGGAGGCGGTTGGCAAGCCCTTCGTACTGCTGCGGGACGATGAGGCGGAAGGTCTCGCTCGACTTGTCGATGCCCGTCACCTCGCTGCCCGTAATGGTGACCGACGCCACCAGACCCGAGTCCACGCGCTGCATGAACTCGGTGAAGCTGATCACGCGCTCGCGGGGCTGGAAGCTCGTCGAGAAGTTCCAGATGAGCACGCCGACGACGATGAGCACCATCCAGAACAGGAGGCTCTTGAGCGTCGAGTTCAAAACCCTTCTCCCCTCAACTTCAAGATTACCACGTCGCGTGTACCCGGGCCGACGCGGAAATCCTCGGCAATCACGTGGCCTGCAACCCACACGATGCGATCGTCCGCGTCAACGACGAGCGGCGTCGCATCGCGGCGGTCGCGCGGGACCTTGCGGTCCACGAAGAAGTCCTGGAGCTTCTTGCTCCCCCTGAGCCCGAGGGGCCGGAACTGGTCGCCTGGCCTCCGGAAACGAACCCCCAGCGCCGAGACGCTCGAAGCGTCGATCACGGCCGTGCACCCGCCGCCGAGCTCGGAACCCTGGTCCAGGCGGCGAAGCTCCGTCGAAAGCACGCGCCCGTCCGGTACGAGGGTCTCTCCTGGTATAGACAACGCCGCGCGAAAAGAGTTCAATCGCGGTCCGGCCTTCCCGGCCGACCGCCCCGTCCGAGGGGTCAGCCGAAGCCTCCCGGCCAGGATCTCGGCCTGCTGACCGGGAAAGGACAACGGCCCCCGAAGCTCCCCCGACGCCAGCGCCACCAGCCGTTCCGCCTGTTCAAAGCCGATGGCTCCCGCGCCGCCTCAGAATCGCGCCAGCGCCAGCGCCGCCACACGGCGGGCAATCGCCGGCGGACAGGAGGCGAGGCGCGGACCATCGAGTACGAGGCACCGGCGGCCGGCCGCCGGCAGCACCACGCTGGCAAAGGCCTCTGCGGCCCGCGCGTCGAGAAAGACCGCATCGTCGGCCGCGATGGCTGCGGTACGGCCGAGCACCGACACGATGGCCGGCGAGAAGCGCTCTCGCAAGACCGGCAGCAGCTCGTGGCGAACCCGGTTGCGGAGGAAGCGGGGATCGCGGTTCGATTCGTCCTCGCGAAACGGGATCTGGCGCGACCGGAGCCACTGCACCAGCTCGTCGTGCGATTGCTCGATCAGGGGACGCACGATCGCGCCACGCCGCGCTGCCATCCCGGCTAGACCGCGCGGTCCGGCCCCTCGAACCAGGGCCAGCAGCACCGTCTCGGCCTGGTCGTCCCGCGTGTGCCCGACCGCGATGTGCGACGCTCCCAGGCGCGAGGCCGCCTCCCGGAGGAAGGCGTAGCGCATCCGTCGACCGGCGTCCTCGAGTGACGTGCGTGTGCGGGCCGACTCGGCCGCAACGTCGCCGGTGCCGGCCTCGAACGGCAGCGACAGCCGCGCGGCAAGCTCGCGGCAGAATGATTCGTCTTCGCTGGCTTCCGCGCGCAGCTGGTGGTTGTAGTGCGCCACACCCGCCAGGCGAAACCGCCCTTCCGGCATCAGCTCGGCAAGCAGGAACAGGAGGGCCGTCGAGTCGGCGCCGCCCGACGCTGCGACGAGCACGCCCGCGTCAGGCGGCAACAGGCCGTATCGGTGAATCGTCCGGTGGACTCGCTCGACGAGGGACGTCATCGGAGCGAGACAGGATGACGGGCGAGAGGAATCTGGTGCCGGTGCAGGGACTTGAACCCCGGACTCCGCGGATATGAGCCGCGTGCTCTAACCAGCTGAGCTACACCGGCGTAAGCACTGGATTTTACCACGCTGCCGTGCCGCCCTCAACCAGCGCGGCCGCCAGCAGCGGGATGGTCAGCTCATGGTGGCCGACCAGGGCGTAGCCCTTCCCGACGCCGCGGGTCGGCCGCTGCACCACGTTGACCTGCGGCCGGTAAAGCCGGGCGAAGTCGAGGTTGACGGTCACGAGGCCCTCGAGCGAGTAACCCTGGTTTCGCGCGACCGACACCGCCTTCAGGAACACCTCGGGCAGCACGACGGCCGAGCCGCAGTTGAGGTAGACTCCCCCGCCGAGCCGCGCCACCGACGAGGCGAAGTAGCGGAAGTCGCGCAGGCTCCCCTCGCCAAGCGCCTCGCCCGACGCGGCCGGGTGCATGTGGATGATGTCGGTCCCGATGGCCACGTGAACCGTCAGCGGGATTCGCAGACGGGCGGCGGCGGCGGCCACGCTGAGGTGCTCGTATTGCGGGTGGCGCTCGGCCAGGAAGGCGCCCACCGCCTGGCCCAGGCCCTGCCCCGACCGGACGCCCTGGTTGATGGCCAGGTTCAACAGGCGGCCGGTCTCCTCGGCCATGCCGAACTCGCCGGGCCCGAGGGCCTTCTCGACGTCTTCCGACGTGCAGCCAGCAAGCGCAATCTCGAAGTCGTGGATGATCCCGGCTCCGTTGGTGGCCAGGGCGGAGACGAATCCACGCTCCATCAGGTCGATGAGGATCGGCGACAACCCCGTCTTGATCACGTGGGCGCCAAAGCCCCAGACAATGCCGGCGCCGCGGCGCCGCGCGTCGAGGATGGCCTTCACCACCTCGCGAAAGTCCTTGCCGGCCAGGATGGACGGCAGGGCGTCGAGCCAGCCCGCGAGGCCCGAGCCGGGTGTGTACGGCCGCGCGAAGTCGGCGGCCCGCACGTTGCTCGGGCGGCTCTTCAACGGGTAGGTGCGGACGGAGGAAAGGTCGAACGGCTCGTAGGGAAAGGCCATATGCCGGATCCTAATCCGAATCTCGATCCTAATCCCTATCGTCGCCCAACGCCCGGGCGGTCGCCGCCGGCTGCCGATCGCGGACTGCGGCCACTCAGAGAATCAACATGGCGTCGCCGTAGCTGTAGAAGCGATACCCCTTGGCGATGGCTTCCCGGTAGGCCGCCAGCACACGCTCGCGGCCGGCGAACGCCGACACGAGCATCAGCAGCGACGACTTCGGCAGGTGAAAGTTCGTGAAGAGGCCGCCGATCACCCTGAAGTCGAACCCCGGGTAGATGAACAAGCCCGTGGCGCCGCGCCCGGGGATCACGCGGCCCCGACCCTCGATTGCCGCGGACTCGAGCGCCCGGGTGGTGGTCGTCCCCACCGCGACGACCCGCCGCCCCTCGCGGCGGGCCCGCTCGATGCTCGCGGCCGCTTCCTCGCGGATCTCGTAGACCTCCTCGTCCACCCGGTGCTCTTCCACCTGTTCCGCGTGAACCGGCTTGAAGGTCCCATAGCCGACGTGCAGCGTCACCTCGGTGCGCTCGACGCCGCGCGCCTCGAGCCGCGCCAGCAAGTCGGAGGTGAAGTGCAGTCCGGCCGTCGGCGCGGCCACCGACCCGCGTGCCCGAGCGAACACGGTCTGGTAGCGCTCGCGATCCTCGCGCTCGTCTGGACGGTGGATGTACGGCGGCAGCGGAACGTGGCCGATCGCGTCGATCACCGGCTCGACGTCGAGGCCCCCTTCAGCCTGCAGGCGGATGGTCCGGCGACCGTGGAAGTGGCGTTCGAGGATCTCCCCGCGCAGCACCATCCCCTGCCCCTCGAACACCATCCGCTTACCCGGCTTCAGCTTCTGGCCCGGGTGGACGAGGGCCTCCCAGCGCTCCCGATCGAGCCGCCGCAGGAGCAGGCACTCGACCGCCCCGCCGCTCGGATCGCGCCGGCCGAGCAGCCTGG
>JARKSS010000501.1 GCA_029974175.1 Vicinamibacterales bacterium | reverse complement strand
CCAGAACGTCCCGCCCGTGATGAAGGTCGGGTACTCCATCCCGCCGGCGCCGCTTGCCTCGACCGGCGGATCGACAACCGTCAGCGTGCGGTACGGGTAGCGTCCGTACCAGAGGCCATACCACTTCAGCGCCGCCTTTGCCGCCCGGATGTAGCGCGCCGCCTGCGGCCGGTGCGCGGGCTGCAGCAGCAGGGTGATCGCGACGTCCGACAGCCGCACCTCGTCGAGCGGCCGCGCGAGCCGTTCGGCGGTCGCTCGGTACTCCGCCTCGCTCACGTCCTTCATGGCCGAGAACGTGTCGGTCACCACCAGGTAGCGGGGTGACGCGGTCCACGCGAAGTCGTGCACGTCGGCCTGTTCGAAGACGTGCGTCGTCAGGCCGCCCGCCCCTTCGCTGGCCACGCGCGAGCCGGTGGCACCGACGATGAAGCGGGAGGGGAGCGTGATCCGCACGCGGTACTCGCCGAAGTCGGCGTAGAACTCGGAGTTGGCGTGGTACTGGTGACAGTTCCACCCGCCCGCCGCCCGGCCCCGGCGCCCGGCCGGCTCGTACACCCCCAGCTTCGGGAACCACTGCCCCACGAGGAAGAAGTCGCCCTTGTAGCCGCTGCGGGCGTAGACCTCGGGCAGCTGCGCCTTGAACGCCAGCTCGATCGTCACCGACGCGTGCGGCTCGACCGGCCTCGGCAGCACCACCCGCGCCACCGTCCGGTCGTCGGCGTTGTCATCGTCGGGGTGCTCGAACCGCAGCGCCGGCAGCAGGTCGGTGCCGTCGGCCAGCTTCAGCGAGGTGATCTCGGTCCAGCCCCAGTTCTCGGTGGCCTGGTCCGAGCGCAGGCGGCCGCCCGATTCCCGGAAGAAGGTGCTCTTCGTGTTCCGGAAGGCGTTCAGGTAGAGGTGGAACCACAAATCGGGGACGGCGTCACCCGACGGGTTGCGCCAGGTGATCGTCTCGCGTCCCTCGAGCTGCTCCTTCTCGGGATCGAGCCGCACGGCAATCTCGTAGCGGACGATGCGGTCCGAGCGCTCGGGAAGCGGGTCGGCCCACGACTCGCACGGGAGCGCGAGGGTGAGCAGGGCGGCCGACAGAACCAGGGGGAAGAGCGGGCGCGGCAGGGCGGCCATGAAAGGGTCCCTTCTCGATGCAGGGACGAACGGGGTGGATGGTGATGGCAGGGGCAGCCGGTCGCTGCCCCTCAGGGCGTTACTGCGTGACGCGCTCGATCGTGACGGTCTTCATGATGACCGGCTTGACCGGCCGGTTGTTGGGGAGCACCTTCACGGCGCCGATCTTCTTCACCACGTCCATGCCCTCGACCACCTCGCCGAACACCGAGTGCTTGTTGTCGAGGTGCGGCGTCGGGGCGAGCGTGATGAAGAACTGGCTGCCGTTGGTGTTCGGGCCCGCGTTGGCCATCGACATGATGCCCGCCTTGTTGTGGCGCAGGTCCTTGTGGAACTCGTCGGCGAAGCGGTAGCCCGGGCCGCCGGTGCCGTTGCCGAGCGGATCGCCGCCTTGGATCATGAAGCCGTTGATGATCCGGTGGAACGTGAGGCCGTTGTAGAACGGCTTCGACTTGCCGGGCTTGCCGGTCGCCGGGTCGATCGTGCCCTCGGCGAGGCCGACGAAGTTGGCGACGGTCTTGGGCGCTTCCTTGTCGAACAGCCGGACCGTGAACTCGCCTTCGGTCGTCACGAAGTGGGCGTAGGTGCCTGGCCTCAATTTCTTCTCCTTGGCCTGGGCCGGGGCAGCCTGCTGCGCCGACGCCATGCCGACCGACAGGACGAGGGTGCCGCACAACGCGGCAAGGAACTTCGAGGACATCGGGAGGACTCCTTTCATCCGGACAATGCTACTTGGGAGCCCCACGGCGTGCAACACGGCCGGCGGGCGGCCGGCCGGGGCGAAAACGGAGATGCGGCGGAGCGCCCGGCCAATCTGATGCAGAATAAGAGGGCACCTATGTCCCATGACGATCTCCTGCAGGCCGCGGCGGCGCTCGAGCACGGTACGCACCCCGATCCGTTCGCCGTGCTCGGCCCGCACCGGCCGGCCGGCGGGCGGCGGGGAGTGGTGGTCCGGGTCTTCTCGCCCGATGCCGTCGCCGCCGAGCTGCTGCCCGCGACGCTGCCCCCGCAGCCCATGGCCCGCGTCGGCTCGAGCGGCCTCTTCCACTCGACGGCCGAGGGGGGGGAGGGGGAGCCGCTGGCCTTCGACTACCGCGTGAGGTTCACCTGGCCCGACGGGAGCGCGAGCGAGGTGGTTGACCCGTACCGCTTCGGGCGGGTGCTCACCGACGAGGATCTGCACCTGCTGGCCGAGGGCACGCAGTACCGGGCGCAGGACAAGCTGGGCGCGCGGCCGATGCAGTTCGGGATCGTCTCGGGCGTGCACTTCGCGGTGTGGGCGCCGAACGCCGAGCGCGTGAGCGTGGTGGGCGACTTCAACCGCTGGGACGGCCGCCGCCATCCCATGCGGCGGCTGGTGCCGCACGGGGTGTGGGAGATCTTCATCCCCGGCCTCGCCAACGGCGAGAAGTACAAGTTCGAGATCCGCGCCCGCGGCGGCGCCGTGTTCCAGAAGACCGACCCGTACGCGCGGCGCCTGGAGGTGCCGCCCAAGTCGGCGTCGATTGTCTGGCACCCGGCGCCCTATTCGTGGCAGGACCGCGAGTGGATGGAGCGCCGCCAGCACGAGAACGGGTGGCTCGAGCGCCCGATGTCGATCTACGAGGTGCACCTCGGCTCGTGGGCCCGCGGTGCCGACGGTCAGCGCTTCCTCTCGTACCGGGAACTGGCGGACCGGCTCGTGCCCTACGTCCGCGACGCCGGCTTCACCCACATCGAGCTGCTGCCGGTGATGGAGCACCCGTTCGCCGGGTCGTGGGGCTACCAGGTGACCGGCTTCTTCGCCCCCACCTCGCGGTTCGGCGCGCCCGAAGACTTCAAGGCGTTCGTGGACGCGTGTCACCTCGCGGGCATCGGCGTGCTGCTCGACTGGGTGCCCGGGCACTTCCCCAAGGACGGGCACGCCCTGGCGCGCTTCGACGGGACGGCCCTCTACGAGCACGAGGACCCGCGCCTGGGGGAGCACCAGGACTGGGGCACGTTGATCTTCAACTACGGCCGCCACGAGGTGCGGAGCTTCCTGCTGAGCAACGCCCTCTTCTGGCTCGACGAGTTCCACGTGGACGGCCTGCGCGTGGACGCCGTCGCGTCGATGCTGTACCTGGACTACTCGCGGCGCGAGGGGCAGTGGATCCCGAACCGCTACGGGGGACGCGAGAACCTCGAGGCAATCGACTTCCTGCGCGAGCTGAACTCGCTCACCCACGGCAAGTACCCGGGCACGATCACCGCCGCCGAGGAGTCCACGGCGTGGCCCGGTGTCAGCCGGCCGGTCCACCTGGGCGGCCTCGGGTTCACCTACAAGTGGAACATGGGCTGGATGCACGACATGCTGTCGTACATGAGCCACGACCCGATCCACCGTCGGTGGGCGCACAACCAGATCACCTTCTCGATGCTCTACGCCTACCACGAGAACTTCATCCTTCCCTTCTCCCACGACGAGGTGGTGCACGGGAAGGGGGCGCTCATCGGGAAGATGCCGGGCGACAGCTGGCAGCAGGCGGCGAACCTGCGCGCACTCTACGGGTACATGTTCGGCCACCCCGGGAAGAAGCTGGTGTTCATGGGGGGTGAGTTCGGTCAGCGGGCCGAATGGAACCACGACCGAAGCCTCGAGTGGGAGTACGTCGATGTCTTTCCGCACTGGGGAGTGCGGGCGCTGGTACGCGACCTGAACACGCTGTACCGCTCGCAGCCGGCCCTCTACGAGCGCGACTACGACCCGGCGGGCTTCCAGTGGATCGACTGCAACGACAACGAGAACTCGGTCGTGACGTTCCTGCGGCGGGCCCGCGACCCGCGTGACTTCCTGGTGTTCGTGCTCAACTTCACGCCCGTCCCACGGCTGGGCTACGTGGTCGGCGTGCCCGAGCCGGGCGTCTACCGCGAGCTGTTGAACACCGACTCGGAACTCTACGGCGGATCGAACCTTGGCAACGCCGGGCGGGTGGCCAGCGAGCCCGAGCCCGCCCACGGCTTCTCTGACCGGCTCTGCCTCGTGCTGCCGCCGCTTGCCTGCCTCGTGCTGAAGATCGAGCGGTAGCACGCGCGGCGCATCGGACTTTCACCCGGGACCTGAGCGGGTCTTGGCACATGCCGGCGGAACACGCGACTGACAGGCTGTCCCGCTGGGTGCGGGCGGCGGATGCCGCGACCGTCCTGCTGTCGCTCGTCGCGGTGGTCATCGCGTTGACCGGCGGGGGACATGTTGCGCTGCTCGGCGTCACACTGTCGCTGACCTCGTGGCTTCGACCCGCGGTCTGGGCCCTGCTCGTCACCGCGATCCGCCACAAGCTCGTCCCGTCGCCCTCCCTCTACCATCTCCTGCTCGCCCGGCGCACTCCGCGGCACGAGACGCTGGCCGCCGTGCTTCCCGCGCTCGTGGTGCCGCGCGTGGCCGTGCTGCTCGTGGGCCTGGCGGCCGTGAGCATCTTCGGGTTCCCGCCGACGGATACGTCGTTGGCCAGTGCCGAAGCGCGCGCGCCGGCTGACCTGCTCAACCGTTGGGACACCGGCTGGTACCTCGGCATCGCCAGGGATGGATACCGTCCGCTGGGTGACTTCGCCAAGGAACAGAACATCGCGTTCTTCCCGCTCTACCCGGTCGTCGTGCGGGTGGTGGGCGAGGCAGTCGGAGGCAGCTACCTCCTCGCGGGCTTTCTCGTGTCCACCGCAGCTTTTGCCGGGGCGCTCGTCTACCTGTTTCGTCTCGGCAAACAAGTGTGCCGCACGGACGCAGGACCGCGCCTCGCGCTCGCCCTGCTCGCCGTGTACCCGTTCGCGCTCTTCTTCAGCGCCGTCTACACCGAGTCGCTCTTCCTCCTGTGCGCGGCCGGCGCCTTCTACCACGCGCTGCGCCGGCACCACCTGGCCGCGGCAGGCTGGGCGCTGGCGGCCGGCCTCACGCGCCCCAACGGCGTGCTGCTG
>JARKSS010000485.1 GCA_029974175.1 Vicinamibacterales bacterium | reverse complement strand
GTGCTGGGCGTGCTCACCGTGGCCGACGTCGTACGGCCCGAGTCGTGCGAGGCCGTGGACCAGTTGAAGAACCAGGGGATCGAGGTCGCCATGCTCACGGGCGACGCGAAGGCGGTGGCCGAGGCGGTCGCGTCGGAGCTGGGGATCCGGACCGTCTTCGCCGAGGTGCTGCCGGACAGGAAGGCGCAGGTGATCGAAGAGCTGCAGCGTTCCGGCCGCCGCGTTGCGATGGTCGGTGACGGCGTGAACGACGCGCCCGCGCTGGTGACCGCCGACCTCGGCATCGCGATCGGCGCGGGCACCGACGTGGCGGTCGAGGCCGGCGACGTCGTGCTGGTCCGCAGCGATCCTCGCGACGTTCCGCGCATGGTCGCGCTCAGCCGCGCGAGTTACCGGAAGATGGTGCAGAACCTCTGGTGGGCGGCCGGCTACAACGTGGTTGCGATTCCGCTGGCGGCCGGCGTCCTGGCCGCGTGGGGCCTCGTGCTGTCGCCGGCCGTCGGCGCGGTGCTGATGTCGGCGAGCACGGTGATCGTCGCGGCGAATGCGCAGCTGCTGCGTCGCCGCCCGCTCTGACAGGACGCGGGTCTACGAGCGTGCGGGGCCGAGCCGGTGCGCGCGCGTGAGCCACTCGCACAGGTGCGTCGCCGCCTCGTCTGGGGTACGGCCGTAGAAGGGCATCATGGCCGTCGGCACGCCGGGAGTGCGGGCGATCTGCGCCCGCCAGCGATCCTCCCTGACGCGCGAGGCCTCGATGTCGTAAACACAGCCGGCGATGACGTGCTGAAAACGGCGAACGGGGATCATGGTGGTCAGTGCCGAGGAAGTGTGAAAGGACGAAGCCATTCTACGGGGCCGCGCCGGCGATTCAAGCGAAAGGACGGACGAAGACCGGGTGCACAAGCCTCGACGCGGCGCCGGGCCAAGCGGGGCCGTGACCCTGCGCTGCACGGTGCCGCGCTTCACACAACAAACCCACCGCCGCTCCACAGCTTTTCCACATCCCCCTTTCGCTCCCCGCGCACCCGTCGGGCGCGGCCTTGACGCTCGGGCGCCCCGGCCCTTACGCTTGACGCGCATGCCCAGATTTCCGGCGCTCCTCGTGGCCGCGCTGCTCGCGGCGCTCGCGGGCGCAGCCCTGCCAGCGCCGGCGGCAGCGCAGGATCCCGTGGACCTCCCGCTTTTCCGCGTGATCCTGAAGGACGGGACCGCCCTCGCGTCGGTGGGTGAGTGCAGCCGGGCGGGCGACCGCGTCATCTTCTCGATGCCGTTGGGACCCGCGGGCCAGAATCGCCTGCAGCTGGTGAACCTGCCGGCCAGCACCGTGGACTGGGAGAGCACGAGCCGCTACACCGAGGCGGTGCGCTATGCGCGGTACGTCGCCACCCGCGCCGAGATGGACTACGCCGTGCTCACCGGAGAGGTGGCGGCCGCGCTCAACGAGATCGCCCAGGCGCGCGATCCCGCCAGGCGCCTGGAGATCGCCGAGCGGGCGAAGCGGCTGATCAACGGCTGGCCCGCCGAACACTTCGGGTACCGCGCGTCCGAGGTGCGGGAGATGGCCTTGCTGCTCGACGAGACGATCTCCGACCTGCGCGCGGCGGCAGGCGTCCAGCAGTTCGACTTCAACCTGGTTGCCATGGTGGAGCCGCCGTCGATGCCGCTGCTGCCGCCGCCGTCGCCGGCCCAGTCGATTGAACAGGCGCTCGTCGCGGCGCGTGCCTCGGACGTGCCGGTCGAGCGCATGGCACTGCTGCAGGCGGTGATCGCCATCCTCGACGAGCCCAGTTCCAGCATCCCCGCTTCGTGGCGGCGCCTCGCGAAGGCCTCGGCGGAAGCGACGCTCGAGGCCGAGCTGAACACCGAGCGCCGCTACCAGTCGCTTGCCGACTCGGTGCTGCGCGCGAGCGAGCGCGCGGCCGCGCGCGCCGACGTGCGGGGCGTGGAGCGGGCCATCGAGAGTCTCCGGCGGCGCGACGAGCGCCTCGGGCGCAAGCGCCCCGACCGCGTCCGGGGGCTGATGGCCGCCCTCGAGGAACGCCTCGACGCCGCGCGGCGCCTGCGGGTGATGCGCGACCAGTGGCAGCTGCGCGCCAGCGCGTTCGAGGAGTACTCGAAGGCGATCGCGGAAGGCGTGAAGCAGGCCGAGCGCCTGCTGCCCCGGCTCGAGGACATCCGGTCCCTCGCCGGCCCGCCAGTCGGAAGCCTGCCGGCGCTCGCAGCCCGCTTCGACGCGGTCTACCGTCGGCTGGCGGCCGTGACCGCACCCGCCGAGATGGCCGGCGCGCACGGCACGCTGCTCTCGGCCATCGACCTCGGTCTCCAGGCCGTCCGGACCCGCTCGCGCGCGGCGGCGAATGGCGACGTCAAGGCCGCGTGGGACGCGTCGGCCGCCGCCTCGGGCGCGATCATGCTGCTGGCACAGGCGAGACAATCGATTGCCGCCCTGTCCAAGCCGCCCGAGCTGAAGTGAACCTGCCCACGTCCCGACACATCCGCCTCATTCGGGCGCACGGTCCACGCGCGCTGCACGCGGCGCTCGCGTCGCTGTGTGCGCCGTCGCGGGGCAAACGGCGACCGGAGCGTCCTGCCGTGCTCGTACCCACGCGGACGGCGGCCGCCCTCCTGCGGCAGACCCTGCAGACGCAGTGGGCGGATCTCGGTGGCGAGGCTGACGCCGCACGTGACCTCGTCGTGCTCACCAGGCAGGAATGGTACGAGCGGCTGCACGCGGCGCTGCCCGGTGCGCCGCGGCGGCTGGCGCCCATCGAAAGGGAAGTGCTGCTGGCGGCGGCCGCCCGCGAGGCGGCCGAAAGCGGCGAGGCGCCGCCCTTCACCCTGAGGCCCGGCCTGATTGCCGAGATGCTGGCGTTCTACGACAGGCTGCTTGCCAACCGGCGCACGGTGGACCGGTTCGAGTCGTTCCTCGTTGACGACCTCGAGCCCCGCGTGGACATCGACCGTGGCGCCGAGCGCCTGCTGCGCCAGACGCGGTTCCTTGTGGCGTCGTACCGGCGGTTCCAGGCACGCATGGCCGAGGCCGGAGGCATCGATGAGGACGGCCTGCGCCAGGCGCTGCTGCGCTCGGAGGCCGTGTCCCCGTGGGGCGAGATGGTGATCGCGACGGCGGATCGCGCGGTCGATCCGGCCGCCGGCCTTCACCCGGCAGACCTCGACCTGCTGGCTCGCCTCCCCGGCCTGCATTCGGTCACCTTCGTCGCGACTTCGCGCACGCTTGCCGCCGGGCTCGGCGAGCGCCTGCACGACGCTTTCCCCGACCTCGAAGACGACGAGTGGAAACCCCTCTCGGGGGAGAGCACGGCCCCTGAAGAGCCCCAGACGGGCGGCGCTCCACCCTGCTACTGCTACCGGGACCGCGAGGAGGAACTGCACGCGACGGCCCGCCGCTTCCGCGAACTGGCTGCTGGCGCTGACGCGACCGCCCCACCACGCCTCGCGCTGGTGTTCGGCCGGCCCTTGCCGTACGTCTACCTGGCGCGTGCCGCCTTCGCCGACGCGGGCCTCGCCGTCGAGGTGGCCGACGAGCTGCCGCTTGCCGCCGAGCCATTCGCCGCCCTGCTCGAGCAGATCGTCGAGGCTGCCCTCTCGCGGTTCGCTCGCGGCCCGCTGGTGGGTCTTCTTCGCTCGCCCCACCTGGCGGTCGAGGTGGACGGGCGCGTGCCGGACGCGGCCGCGGTGAGCCGCCTCGAGCGGGCGCTCCTCGACGCCGGCTACGCCGGCAACCCGGCCCGTCTCGCGGTGCTCGCCGAAGAGTGGACAGACGATCTCGCCCAAGCGGCGCGGGCAGCGGCTGTCATCGCGGCCGAGCTTTCGCCGCTTGCCGTTCCCGCTCCGTTCTCGGCGCACCTGGCGACCATCCGCGCCTTCCTGCTCGCGCACGAGCGCCCCGTGGACGCGGCCGATGTGGTGGGCCAGCGTCACCTTCGCGCCCGGGCCGCGACACTGTCGATCCTGGACGGCCTCGCCGAGGCGGCGACGCGGTTCGACGACCCGGTGGTTCCCCTCGAAGCGGTTGCGGCGCACATGCGGCGCTGGATGGAGGGACAGACGTTCGCCCCGAGCGAGCCGGCCCCGGGCGGGTGCGGCGTTCACCTCGTGGACGCGCGCGCCGCCCGGTTCGGCACCTTCGATGCCGTCCACCTCGCGGGCCTCGTGGCGGGAGAGTGGCCCGAGCCGCCGCGCCACGAGATCCTCTATCCGCAGTTCCTGCTGACCCAGCTGGGTTGGCCCGGGACTTCGGATCGTGCGGCGGCGGCGCGCGCCGAGTTCGAGGATCTGCTGGAGCTCTCCGCGGGTGCGACCTCGGTGTCCACCTTCCTTCTCGAGAACGACACCATCGTCGAACCGTCGCCGCTGCTCGACGCCGTGGAGCCGCCAACCGATGTCCCGGCCGCCGAGACCATCGTGTCCCGCGAAGGGCCGCCTTCGGATGCGGGCGCAGCCCGCGTGCCAGGCGTCAGCGTTCGACGCGACGGCGCCTCCGACCCCGGCGAGACGTGGCGTTCCATCAGGCGTGCGCGAACCGCGCCGACCGACCCTCGCTACCACGGCCAGGCTGGCGAAACGCGCGTGGGCACACTCTCCATCACCGCAATCGACCGGTATCTCGACTGCCCGTTCAAGTACTTCGCCGCCAACGTGCTGCGGCTGGAGGAAGAACCCGAGGCCGACCCGGCGCTTGCCCCGAAGGTGAGGGGGATCTTCGTCCACGAACTCTTCCGCGCGTTTTTCGCGGCATGGCAGCAGGAGGGCGGGGGCTCGATCACCGCGGGCGAGTTGCCTCGGGCACGCGCGCTGTTCGCGCGCACTGTTGAAGGGCAGCTGGCCCATCTGCCGCCGGGCCAGCGTGCGGCCGAGCGGCTGCGCCTGCTGGGTTCCCCAGCGTCTGCCGGTCTCGGCGAGATCGTGTTCGAGGCCGAGGCCCTGCAGCCCGTCCCGGTGGTCGAGCGGCTGCTCGAGTACCCGTTCGATGGCCCCTTCGTGCTCGAGGCCAATGGGGAGGCCCGGCGAGTGCGGCTGCGCGGGAAGATCGACCGGATCGATGTGCTGGCCGATCGGACGCTGCGCGTGATCGACTACAAGACCGGGCGAGCGCCCGACACGAAACGCTCGATCCAACTGCCAGCCTACTTGATCTGCGCTGCGCAGCAGGTGTCGCGCGAGCGTGGCGCCAGCTTTACCGCCCGCGAGGCGCTCTACGTTGCGTTCGGTGAGCCGCAGCCGGTGCAGTGGATCGTGGGGCCCGGCGTGGCTTCGGCAACGACGGACGAGGCGGTCACGCGGCTCCTCGCGGCGGTGGACGGCATCGCGGCAGGCCGTTTCCCGCCGCAGCCCGCCACCAGGCGGCTGTGCGTCACGTGCGGGTTCAGTGCCGTGTGCCGGAAGGACTACGTCGATGCCGAGTGAACGTCGCCGCGCGGCGCGCTCGACCGTGGGCACCGACGCGCTGCCGCGCCTGCCCTTCGAAGACGCGCCGACACCGGCCGATCCGGTGGCGGCTCGAGACGAGGAGGCCCGCGCCTTCGCGGTGGATCCGTCGCGCAACGTGGTGCTCGAGGCCTCGGCCGGTACCGGCAAGACGCGCGTCCTGACCACGCGGTACGTCAACCTGCTGCGCGCGGGCGTCGAGCCGCGCAACATCCTGGCGATTACCTTCACGCGGAAGGCCGCTGCCGAGATGCGCGAGCGGATCCTGGCGCAGTTGAAGGAGCTGGCGCGGCTGTCGCCCGCAGACGCGGCCCGCTGGCGCGACCTGCGCGACCGCCAGGGCGACATCGCGATCAGCACCATCGATGCCTTCTGCCTCTCGCTGCTCCGCGAGTTCCCGCTCGAGGCCGGTCTCGATCCCGGGTTCCAGGTGGTGGACGAGGCCGAGGCGCCCCGCCTCGTCGAGGAGGCGCTCGACGCGGCCCTGCGGGCGGCACGGAGGCTGACCGAAATCGATCCCGACGTCGCCCTGCTGCACGCCCGGCTTGGAGAGCGGCGGCTGCGCGAGGCGCTCGCGACGCTGCTGGCGCGGCGCCTGGTGGCCGGGCGGTTGATGCGCCGCTTTCTCGGCGGGGCCGACGCCCTTCGTCCGGAGGCAGCCGGCGCCGCGGAGGCATCGCTCGACGACGCGCTCGAGCGAATGCGCGCGCTGCTGTCGCGCGACGACGAGGGGATCGAGGGCTTCCTGGCTGACGGCCCCGTTCGCCACCCGGCGTTTGCGTTGCTCGAGGCCGACGTGCGCGCGCTCGGGTCGGGGCGCGTCGAGGCGCCGAGGGCAGTGCTCGACCGCCTCGCCCGCCACTTCCTGACTCGTGACGGCAAGCCGAGGTCGAAGCTGGCGCCGGCGTTTCGCCGCAGCGACTTCGCTTCGCCGGAGGCCTGGAGACGCCACGGCCAGGTGGTGGCCTCGCTTGCGCCGTACGTCGCCGACGTGCTGGCCGGGCTCGACCGCTCGGTGAACCGTGCGATGGTGCGCGGGCTCTCGCGCCTCTTCCGCGTGGCCCGCCTGCGGTACCTGCGGGCCCTCAACGCCAACGCGGCCGTCGATTTCACCGAGGGGCTGGTGCGCGCCCTCGCGCTGCTGCGCCGGATGGACGAGTTCTCGCAGAGCCGCTACCGGCTCGAGGCGCGTTACCACCACGTCCTGGTGGACGAGTTCCAGGACACCAGCCGGGCGCAGTGGGCGCTGGTGGCGCGCCTGGTCGAAGCCTGGGGCGAGGGAGCCGGCCTCGCGCACGACGCCCCGCTCCAGCCCTCGATCTTCGTCGTCGGCGATCGCAAGCAGTCGATCTATGCCTTCCGTGACGCCGACGTTCGCCTGCTGCGCCACGCCAAGCGCTACGTCGGCGGGCTCCGCCCGGGCGGCGGCGTCTGCCGCTCGATCGCGCGCAGCTTCCGGTCCGAGGCGGCCGTGCTGGCCTTCGTGAACGACCTGTGCGCGGAGTTCGACGTGGCAGCCGGGCGTCCCGACGCGTTCCGGTACCGGGCGTCGGACCGGTTTCCGGTCGCGCCCATCCCGGGCGGCGGCGAGGAGCGGCTCGGCCTGGTGGCCGAGCGGACAATCGCGGCAACCTCGCAGGCGGTGGCGGCGGAGATCGAACGGCTGCTGCGGGAAGAGACCGTCCGCGACCGCCGCACCGGGATGGCGAGGGCGGCGACCCCGGGCGACATCGCCATCCTGTTCCGCTCGCGGGAGAGCCACCGGGAGTTCGAGTCGGCACTCGAGGCGCGCGGTATTCCCGCCTACGTCTACAAGGGTCTCGGGTTCTTCGACGCAGACGAGGTACAGGACGTGCTCGCGCTGGTGCGGTTCCTGGCCGACCCCGCATCCGACCTGCGGGCGGCGGCGCTGCTGCGCTCGCGGTTCATCCGCTTGTCCGACCCGGCATTGGCGCGCCTTGCACCGTCGCTCGCCTCGGCCCTGACCGCGCCTGAGGATGTTGCCGTGGACGGGCTGGACGAAGAGGATGCGCGAGTCCTGCGCCACGCGCGCGCCTCCTTGGCCGCCTGGCTGGCTCGGGTGGACCGGGTGCCCCCGGCCGAGCTTCTCGACGCGATCCTGGCCGAATCCGCCTTCGGGGACGAGCTCGCCGGGTCCCGGCAGGCGCAGGCGCGCGAGAACCTGAAGAAGCTGCGGGCGCTCGCACGCCGGGTGCAGAACCGCGGCTACGCCACCTGGGCGCGCTTGGCCGCGCACCTCGACCGCCTGTCGGCCGGCGATGAGTCGAACGCGATCGTCGACGCCGCCGAAGCCGTCAACCTGATGACCGTGCACGCGGCCAAGGGGCTCGAGTTCGCCTTCGTCTTTCTCGTCAACATCGGGCGCGGGACGGGCGGGGGCGGCGAGCCCGTGCTGCTGCTCGACGACCCGCGGTCGCGCCGCGCGCTGGTGTCGGTGCAGGGGGGGCTGAGGGAAGCCGAGGAAGCGTCGCGCGAACGCGATCGCGAGGAAACCAAACGACTGCTCTACGTCGCGCTGACCCGGGCGAGGGAACGGCTCTACCTGGCCGCCGTGGCGCGCGATGGGCGCGTGCAGGCGGGCCGGGGCAGCCTGGCGGAGGTGATGCCTGCAAGCTTCCTGGCGGTGATGGCGGATGCGGCAGGCGGGGGCGGCACACGCGTCGAGTGGGTCTCGCGCGAGGGAGGGCGGCACGCGTTCAGGGTGTGCCGCGCCCCGACGCCCGGCCAGAGCGAGGAGCGGGCTGTGAGCGGCGTCACAGCCGGGCAGTGACCGAAGTCACTCGTCTTCACGGCCCGGTTCCGGTATGCTTCGCCGGATTCGACGCCCTGTGAAACCGAGGTGGGGTGGGCGGCGTCTAAGAGAGTGAACGGGGAACACCGATGAACGCGGACCGCACGACCCACCCACCGACGCGCACCTGCTGGGAGACGCACCTGCAGCTCGAAACCCTCGAGCGCCTGGCGTGCGGGTGTGTTCTGGCGGTTCAGCGCGTGCGTCCGTCGGGCGTCACCGCCGTCTCGTTGGAGGCGAAGGGGCCTCACTGCACCTTCCCCGAGCACCGGCACAACCGGCTGATTCGCCTCGGCGAGCCGTTCGACACCTTCGACGTCGAGTTCCCCTACGACGAGGCCTCGCCGCCGGCCTGAGCCTCCAGCGTCCGGGCCGCCCACTCGCGGGCCTTCGACTCCGCTTCTTCCCTCGAACCGCCGACCAGCAGGACCGACCGGTAGGGTCTGCTCTCGCCCGGCGGGCTGATCCAGGCGACCCAGTGCCGCCCGCTGGTTTCGCTGTGGATCTCGAAACCGGCCTCCGAGGGCGCGTTCATCGGCGTTCCTTTCCGGCGATGGCGAAGTTCGTCATTGCCTCATGTGCCCGGGATTCCGTACAATTCCTTGTTTGAACGTTGTCGGCGCGCGTTGGCTGAAGGAGCAAGAGATGGCGCTCACCTGTCCGAACTGCGGCAACGCCCGCAACTTCCTGGTCAAGACCTTGCAGATGCACGTGGTGCGCCTCGAGGACGCCAGGGTGGATGTGACCGAGGAGAGCCGGCCTGCCGTGCTCGAGGTGTTGTGCGACGAGTGTGACACGGCGCTGAACCTCGAGGACGCGGACGAGACGGTGCGCAAGGAAGTGCTGCTCACGCTGGGCGCGCGGTAGCGCCCGTCACCTGCCCTTCTCCTCCTTCTCGATCTCCTCGAAGTAGTCACACTCGGGGCAGACCCACTCGCTCACCTTTCGGGGTTTTGCCTCCCCGGTGCCGGGGATCAGGTCGACCAGTTCGAGGTCCTTGCGGCGCATGCGCTCGCCGCAGAGGGGGCACTCCTGGGTCGGCGTCGCCGAGGGTGAAGCAGGCATGCTGGTGGCGGATGGTACCATCAGGGCTGCGCCTTGACAAGGTTCGCACCCGGCTCCTATGGTACGACGACTTCCGCGGGGAAGCGTGTGAGCAACGAGCACTACCGACGCCTCGACGAGCGACAGACCGACCTGGCCGGGCGTGACCCCGCCCTGGAACGGGGGTGGTGCGACGAGGTCCACCTCGACTTTCCGGCGATTCCTCCCTCGGTCGATCGCATCCGGGCCGGCTTCCTCGCCGACGAGCCGCTCCAAGCGCTGCAGGCCGCGTTGCGCCTGACGCCGCGCGAGGCGGTTGACGGGGTCACCGTACCGCTCGACGTGCCCGTCCGGGCCGCGTGCCCCCTGTGCGGCGGCCGCGGCGAGTCGTGGGGCGAGTGGTGCCGCGGCTGTGCCGGCACCGGGGACGCCCTCTTCCATCACCGGGTTCGGTTGGCGGTCCCGGCCGGGGTCGCCGACGGCGCCCGCTTCGCCTTCCGCATCACGGCTCCCTCGGCGGTCCCCACCCGTGTCGAGGTTCGCGTCGAGATTCGCTGACGCGGCCTGCCCATGAAGAAGCACGTCGAGCTGGCCGGGGTTCTCTACATGCTGTGGGGCGGGATCTGCATGCTGCTCAGCCTCTCGCTGCTCTCGATTGGCGTGGCGGCAGCCGCCATCGGCCTTGCGGCGCCCGAGGAGGGCCCGGGCGGCACGATGGCGGCAGGGCTGGTCGCGGCGGCGTTCTTCATGGTGGCCGGCGTCGGCCTCCTGTTCGGCGGCGTGCATGCCTGGGTGGGAAGCCGCCTGCGGCGCCTCCGCGCGCACGCCCGTGTCCCGGCCATCGTGCTCGCGATCCCTGACCTCGTCATCGTGCCTTTCGGCACCGCCCTCGGGATCTACGCGCTCTGGGCGCTTCTGCACGACCAGAGCAAGGGCCTGTTCCCCTCGTCGCGCGGACCGGGCAGTTAGCTCGTCCCTTTACGGCTCGTCCCTGCTTCCCATCGGCGTCCACGGGCCACAGCGCACGAGGCGCCGCGCCGTGCGCCATCCTCCCCGCAGGAACCCGTAACGTTCGAACGACGCCTCGGCGTAGCGGCTGCAGCTCGGCTCGAAGCGGCAGCGCACGCCCGCTCGGAGCAGGAGCGGTGCGGCGGTGCGCTGGTAGACGTGGATCCCGGTAATCGCGGCCCGCGCCGAGGCTTGGCGCGCGGGCGGCCGCGTCAGGTCGTAGGCGAAGAGGACGAGGAAGGCCACGGTGAGCAGCGCCGCAAGGCGCGCGAACCGCAGGCGCCGGGTCCGACGGTGGGCTCCGGGCGGGCGGGACAAACCGAGCCAGCTCCGTTCAGAAGCGGTCCGCGTATTCGCTGACGATCGGGATCAGCAGCCGCCGTCCCGCGAAGGCGCGGACGACGATGACCACGTGCAGGACCAGGAAGATCAGCATCGGCACCGGGGCGATGACCAGCAGGCCGCAGCCGATCCCGGCGGTCAGCAGGCCGGCAACGAGCGCGATGGCGAAGATGCTGAGCAGGATCAGCATCTCCGCCACCATCAGCACGATCCCGTGGCGCGCGTGCCACTGGAGATCGGCGTCGTCCTTCTCGACGAGCAGCGGGATCACCGCGAACGGCGGCAGGTACGCCAGCACCAGCATCACGTGCCGGTGGGCATCCGGCTGGCCGCGCTGGGCGTGATCCGTCATGCCCCCTGCCTAGAACCGATCGGCGTACTGCGTCACGTACGGTACGACCAGGCGCTGGCCATTGACCCCCTTCACCATTGCGACCACGTGCAGCACGATGATGCCCAGCCACACGATGAAGGCGACCAGCGCCCCGACCGCCGCCCCCAGGCAGCCGAGGAACGGGATCTGCGAAACCACGGTGCTCACGATCGTCCACGCCACCCACAGCACGATCTCGGCCACCATCAGGACGATGCCGTGCTTGGCGTGCCACTGCACCTCCCGGTCGTTCTTCTCGACCAGCAGCGGTACCAGCGCGAGCAGCCACAGGTACGAGAGGATGATCATGATCGTCCGGTTGCTGGACGTCGAGCCGACAGGAGGCGTGGAGTCGGTGATGGCAGTCTCTCCTCGAGGATCCGGGGGCTGGTCGTGCGGCAGTCTACTGTTTCCGCGGGACACTCGTCCAGTCGAAAGGTCCGGCAGCCCGCGATCGCGCGGCTGACGGCCGGTCAGCCGGACCGGCGCGACGAACCGGTCAGCGCGCGCTCCGGGCGGTGGCGTTCGCGTGCACCGCGGCTCCCAGCAGCCCGGCTCGGTCGTTCAGGATGATGGAAACCGGCACGTCGTTCAGGAACTCGGTCATCAACCCCTTGGCCCTGAACGCTTCCATGAACGCGCCCGAGCGCATCGCGGGCAGGATCTTCGGAGCAATTCCTCCACCGACGAAGACGCCCGCGGTCGCCAAGGTGTGCAGCGCCAGGTTGCCCGCCTCCGCCCCGTAGGCGGTGACGAACAGGTCGAGCGCCTCGACGCAGAGCGGGCACCGTCCTTCGAGCGCGGCCGCCGACACGCGGGCCGGGCCGTTCGTGGGATCGTCGCCCGGATCGCCGGCCGCGCACGGCGACTCGCCGTGCACGTACCGGAAGATGTTCATGATCCCGCGGCCCGAGAGCACCTGCTCGTACTCGCCGCGGCCGTGCTGGCGGATGAGCGCCTCGAGCAACCCGATCTCACGCGGCGTCCGGGGGGCGTAGTCGGCGTGCCCTCCCTCGGTGGGCGACGGGATGAACCGGCCGTCCACGTAGTGCAGCAGCGCCTCGCCCAGGCCCGTCCCCGCGGCGATGAGCGCCGCGTTCCCCGTCGGCGCCGGCCTGCCCTCCTGCAGCACCTCCAGCTCGGACGGTTCGAGAACGGGCACCGAGTACGCCATCGCCTGCAGGTCGTTGAGCAGCGTGAGCGAGGGGAACCCGAACAGGTCGCGCACGGCCGCGGCGTCCACTTCCCACGGGACGTTCGTCAGCTTTGCCACCTGCTCGACGATCGGGCCCGCCACGCCGAAGGTCGCCGCCGAGATGAAGCCCGCCGCCGGATGATCGTCCAGGAATCGCGCGATGATCGCTTCGAGGCTGTCGTACTCGAGCGTGGTGACCGCGCGCACGTCCACTTGGCGGGGGCGTTCCTCAGCCGGGGTGAAGAGACCGATCAGCGTCTTGGTCGCGCCGATGTCGCCTGCGAGCAGCATGGCGGCATTCTATCAGGCCCCGCGCCACGGGCGGCAACAGGGCGCCAACGCGATTGACATTCGCCGCGGCCTTCTGCATCGTGGAAACGCCATGGGTCCCCCCTTCGCGAGCCCGGCCTCGCCGGTCCTCGCCGGCCAGTACGTTGCGTTCACGGGGCGGTTGTTCACGCTCAGCCGCCACGACGCGCGCGCGCTCGTGGCGCGCCTGGGCGGGACTCCCGTTGACGACGTCAACGCGAAGGCGACGATGCTCGTCGTCGGCGCGGCCGGCGAGCACCGCGCCGGCGCGGAGGCCGAGAAGGAGAAGAGCCGCAAGATCCGCCGGGCCGAGGCGATCAACGCCCGGCAGCCCGGGCGCATCCGGGTGCTGACCGAGGACCAGTTTTGCGAGCTGGCCGGCATTCCGTCCCCCGCGGCGCTTCGGCAGCAGTGGTACGGCCTGCGCGACATCCTCGCGATGTACCCGCACCTGCGCGAGGACCACCTGCGGTACCTGCAGAAGTGGAACCTGATCCGCCCGGCACTTCGCACGCACGCCGAGACGTTCTTCTCGTTTCCGGACCTGGCCGTGCTCAGGCAGGCCAATGCCGATCTCGAGCGCGGTGCGCCCCTGCGATCCGTGCTCCGCTCGCTGCTCGCCTCGCGCGAGGGCCAGCTCCGCCTCGACTTCCACCTCGATGCCCAGCCGGCCCGCGTTGTCCGCCTCGGGCCCCGAACCCCGGCCCCCCTGGGCGGTCAAGCCGGCCAGGCCGACACCGCCTTCGCCGAAGAGCTGTTCCTCGTCGCCTCCTCGCTCGACGACGGCAATCCGTTGCACCAGGAGGCGTGCGCCCGCGCCTACCGCCGGGCGATTGAGGCCGACCCCAGCCTGGTGCCCGCGCTCATCAACCTCGCAAACGTGCACTATGCGCGCGGTGAGCTGGTCGAGGCCGAGGCGCTCTACCTGCGGGCCCTGGCGCTCGAGGACGACCTCTTCGAAACCCACTTCAACCTTGGCAACGTCTACCACGACCTCGGCCGCCTCGATGACGCCGCGCAGTGCTACGAGGCCGCGCTCGAGCTGAACCCCGAGTACGCGGACGCGCACTTCTACCTCGCCGTTACGCGTGAGAAGCAGGGGCGTTCAGACGCGGCGCGGCCGCACTGGCGCCGCTACCTCGAGCTGGCGCCAGACGGGGAGTGGGTCGACCTTGCTCAGGAATTCTCGCAGTAGGACAGGCAGCTCGCCCGTCCGCGTCGGGCTTTCGCCTCGTGATTGGGTGCGCCTGGCTGCCGATCAGTAGCTGTTGTACTCGCGCTTCCTGGGCGTGCGGCGAAGCTTGTAGAACGTGCAGTCGGGGCACCAGGCCTCGGGGTCGAACCCGTTGAGCCCCGTGATTGGCAGGACGTCGCGGTGGGCGCAACCCTCCGGGATGGCTTGTTCAGCGGGCCGCCGCCAGCGGCAGGTCTGGAACTTCTGCGCTGCGGCCGACAAGGCCGTGGACTCGGCAACAGGTGAGGTGGGCTCGACGGGGGTGGTTCTCCCGTCAACGGACATCAGACCATCGAAAGCCGGATTGGTAACCGCCACTTTCCTCCCTCGCAAGTTGTACGGCAAACAAACGACGATCTACAAACATTGTGCCACAGTGGCCGCCTCCCCGCAAACTCCTGACTGGTCGAGGGCTCACAGCGCACGGACCGCCTGCTCGACCTCGCCGCCACCACTTCCCCGCTCTTCCCCGCCGGGTGCACGGGCGCGCCAAAGGCCACGCGCCCTTGGCCCCTCCCCGGCCAGCGCCACGTGCGGTGGAGCACCCGGTCCACCCCGTCGAGCCTGACCGGGACGACCGGCGTCTCCAGCCGGCCCGCCACCAGCGGCCTTGCACCTCCAGGGGACGAACCAGGCGATCCTCACCGTCCGCGCCCGCACGCGGTACCCGTCGTCGAGAACCAGGAACGGGCCGGGCGCGGCCGCGAGATCGCGAAACAGGGCCAGCAGCGTGTCGTGCGCCAGCGGGAATCTCCCCGGGGCTGAGCTACAATTGACGGTTGGCGATCCCAGCTGCATCAGAACCGCTGCGGGTCGGACCGCGCATTGGCAGGGTGAGAGGAACCATGCGAATCTTCGTGACGGGCGCCAGCGGGTACGTCGGGTCCGCCGTGCTGGACGCTCTGATCCGGGGAGGCCACCAGGTGACGGGACTGGTCCGCAACACCGAGCGAGCCGCCCAAGTGGCCGCCCGTGGTGGCGCGCCGGTGATCGGCGATCTGGCCGACCCGGGTTCGTATCGGGACCTCATCCTGCAGCACGATGCCGTGGTCCACGCCGCCCTGGACACGAGCCCTCGCGGGATCGAGCTCGATCGGAACGCCCTCGAGGCCATGCTGGCGGCGCTCGGCGAGCGGGGCGCCGGTCCGCGGGCCTTTGTGTACACATCCGGGGTCTGGGTGATCGGTTCAACCAGCCAGCCTGCCACCGAGGAGACGCCGATCAAGCCGGTGGCGTTCTCCGCATGGCGCCCGGCTCACGAGCAGATGGTCCTTGGTGCCGCAGACGACAATCTTCGCACGATCGTCGTCCGGCCCGGCATCGTCTACGGCGGCTCGCGCGGCATTGTCGGCGACCTGCTGCGAGACGCGTCGAAGGGCCTGGTGCGTATCATCGGCAGCGGCGAGAACCGGTGGGCAGCGATCTACGAGCGCGATTTGGGCGAGCTGTACGTCCGGCTGTTGACGAATCCCGACGCTTCGGGGCTTTACCACGCCACCGACGAAGCCGACGAGCGCGTCAACGACATTGTCGAGGCGATTGCCGCCGCGGCGCCGCAGCGGCCCGACATCAGGCGCATGCCGCTCGACGAGGCCCGGGCCAAGCTTGGCGCGTACGCCGATGCGCTGGCCCTCGATCAGGTGGTTCGCAGCCCGAAGGCCCGGGCCCTCGGCTGGGCGCCCGTCCGCCGCTCCATCACGGGCAACGCTTCCCGTCTCTTCGAGGAATGGCGCGCCGGGCGTCAGGCCTGAACGGATCAGGGCTCGGCTTGCGGATCGAGGCGCCGCTTTGCTTTTCCGGCACGGCGTTCGTCCTCCGCGGCGGCGGGCTCGGCCACTTCTTCACGCGCCGGGTCGTCGGCAAGCGGCCCCTCCGCGGCAGCCTTCTCCTCCACGCCGCCTCCGCGTTCGGTTCGTGATTCCACCAGCAGCGCGTCCTGCACCAGGATCCGGTCGATCAACCCGTAATCCAGGGCGTGCTGTGCATCGAGGTAGAAGTCGGTGCGCTTGGTGTCGCGAATGATGCGGCCAAGCGGCTTGCCCGAGCGCGCGGCCAGGATCCGGTAGATCTGCGCCTGCATCTGCTTGAGGCGGTCGAGATGCTGCGCGGCCGCCGAGGTGGACTGCCAGCCGGCCCACTTGGCCGGCTCGTGGATCATGATCCACGAGTGGGGAAATGCCAGCCGCGCACCGGGGCTGGCGGCCTGCAGCACGACCGACCCCATCGAGTAGGCCATCCCCTGGACGACGATCGTCACCTCGATGCCCTGCCAGACGAGGTGACGCACCACATCGTGGATGGCGAGCCCATCCGTGACGTTCCCGCCCGCGCTGTTGATGTAGAGGGTGATCGGTTTGGCGCTCTCGGCGGCCAGCTCGCGAAGCCGCTCGATGACGGCCCGGGCGCTGTCCTTTTCGATGTCGCCGACGAGGTAGACGTCGCGGAGTCGCTCGGTCGCTTCCTTCCGGAGCTGCTCCCGGACGGCTTCGATGACCTCGTGCACAAGGCGCTCGTTGAACTCCATTCGTGTGTCCTGGACGGCCGGGCCGACTCGACCAACGCCGCGGGAGTATGGAAGTGCCGCGCGACACGGGATCAACAATCGTGCCGCGCCTTTGCCGCCGGGGCAGCGTGGGGTGGTAGCATCTCGGCGTGAACGAACTCGTCTCTCTTCCGGACATGGTTGCGGCCCGCGACCGCCTGGCGGGGTTGATCCGGCGCACGCCGCTGATCGAGACCGCCGACACTGGAGGCTGGCTGGGTGCCGGCGGCCCCTTGTTGCTGAAGTGCGAGAACCTGCAGCTCGGCGGTGCGTTCAAGATCCGAGGCGCCTGTAACATGGCCTGCCGCCTGCCCGAAGCCGAGCGGAGAAGCGGCCTGCTGACCTACTCCTCGGGCAATCACGGGCTGGCGGTCGCGCGCGCGGCAGGAATGCTGGGCGTGCCGGCCCTGGTGGTGATGCCGACAACCGCCCCGCGCGTGAAGGTGGACGGCGTGCGGGCGCTGGGGGCGGAGGTTGTCTTCGAGGGAACGACGACGCTCGAGCGGAAGGCGAGGGCCGAGGCCGAGGCGCGGCAGCGCGGCATGGTCATCGTTCCGCCGTTCGACCACGAGTGGATCGTGGCGGGGCAGGGGACGATCGGGCTCGAGATCCTGGAACAGTGCCCGGCCGTGCGCCGCGTGTACGTGCAGATCGGCGGAGGGGGCCTGGCTTCCGGCATTGCCGCGGCGATCAAGCAAAGCCGTCCCGACGTGGAAGTGGTCGGCGTCGAGCCGGCGGGCGCGGCGCGCATGACCGCCTCGCTCGCGGCGGGCCGGCCCACCACCATCGTCGTGAGGCCGGGCCTGGCCGATGGGCTGCTGGCCGTGCGACCCGGCGATGTCACGTTCCGCCACGTGCGGGCGTTTGTCGATTGGGTCGTCACCGTCGAGGACGAGGCCATTGCCGAA